>DATNDF010000505.1 GCA_035607015.1 Candidatus Angelobacter sp.
GAGCGCCACGGAAGCGTTGGTCACCGGGGAACCACCGCTGGTGACGTTGCCGGTGACCCGCTGGGCGAACGCCGCCTGTGTGACTGTCAAGGGTCGGACCAGCGGCGTGAACCGGCCCGTCGGACTGGAAACGCGAAACAAATGCTGGCCATCGGAGCGCGAAAACTCGGGACCGGAGTTGAAACTGAGGCTGGTTTGGATGCTCGCGTTGGTCGCCCCATCGTCGTCGCCGGGGACGTTGACGTCGCGAATTCCGTCGAAGGACGTGACCTGGCCTTCCGTGTCCTTGAAACTTTGGACGAGCAGATCGGCAACATCGACGACGCCGTTGTTGTTCAGGTCGAGGAACCGCTCGACGAGCACCGTCTCGCCGTTGGTGAGGCCGGTGATTTGCAAAGTGATGGAGCCGCTGTAGGTGTTGCTGATGGAGGACGGGTTGATCGTAAAGGTCGCGGCGTCCGCCAGAGGCACAAGGGAAAGGGCGACCGCCGACAAAGCGATTGATAATCCACGACCAAAAATCCGATGGAGATGCTTGTTCATGTGTTTCGACAGTGGTGAATGAAGGCGAGAGGCAGAGGAAGACGGTTCTTCATTACAGGTCATCTTCTAAGCGAACGGAGGAGCCAACACAAGTTGAATGTGATTGCGGGTGTCGGGGAGCGAGGGTCCCGGAGCCGCGCGGACTGACGTCCAAGATGCGCCGTGGCAGATGGAAGCCCGGGACATGGGTGGTTCACAATTCGTGCTGCCAGGTGGTTTGTGAGTTGCCGGACACGGCGCCGGCAGTAAACTCGGCTCGTGATCCGCAACATCATTTTCGACTGGTCTGGGACGCTGGTGGACGATCTCCCGGCGGTGTGGCGGGCGTCGAACCACGTTTTCAAGCAGGCGGGTGTGGCGGAGATGACCCTCGACCAGTTTCGCACCGAGTTTTCCCTTCCATTCAAGGACTTTTACGGCCGTTACGTTGCGCACATTCCACTGCCGCAACTGGAAGAATGGTTTCACCGTCATTTCAAACAGGTCCAGCACCTCTCCAGTGAACTGCCCCATGCGCGCGATTTCCTGGAATTCTGCCGCGGGAGCGGAATGCGCACGTTTTTACTGAGCACGATTCACCGGGACCATTTCGCGGCGCAATCCGCGATGACCGGGTTCGACCGCTTCCTCGACCACCCGTACATCGAGGCATGGGACAAGCGATCGTGGATTCTGGAGATTCTCGAACGGCATGAATTGAAAGCGGAGGAAACGTTGTTTATCGGTGACATGCAGCATGACATTGAGACGGCGCATCACGGCGGGGTTTTCTCCTGCGCGGTGCTCACCGGTTACAACCGGCTTGAGCAATTGCGGGCGAGCCAACCCGACCTCATCGTTGAGCATCTCGGCGAATTGCGCGACATCCTGGAACGAAACCAGTTTGAACTCAAACGCGGCGGCCCGCAGTCTCCGGGCGGGACGGACGATCGTCCGGTCGTCACCGTCGGCGCGCTCATTTACGACGAGGCCGGTCGGGCGCTCATGATTCGCACGCAGAAATGGTCGCAGCTCTGGGGCATCCCCGGCGGCAAGGTAAAATTTGGCGAGAGTTCCGTCGAGGCGTTACGGCGTGAAATCAAGGAGGAGACGAATCTGGACATCGAAGACGCCCGGTTCGTGCTTGTGCAGGATTGCATTCACTCGAAAGAATTCTATCGCGACGCGCATTTTGTTCTGCTGAATTACTCCTGCCGTTGCGTGGGTGAACCGCGGGTAAAGCTGAATGAAGAAGCGCAGGAATTTCGCTGGGTCGGCGAAGATGAGTTGCTGGCGATGGAACTGAACCGCCCGACACGGATTCTGGTGGAAGCGGTATTGAAGGAAAAAGGGCCCCGCGCGGCGGGCCCGCGTTGAGGTCACCGGCGGATGGATAAAATCATCATCAGCGATCTGGAGGTCTATTACCGTGTTGGCGTGCCCGAACAGGAACGGGCAAGCGCGCAGCGGCTGCTCATTAGCGTGGAAATGACCCGCAATGTCTCCGGGGCGGCCGAGTCGGAAGACCTGACGAAAACGATCGATTATCACGCGGTGACGCAGCGGTTGCTCAGATTCGGAGACGGCCGAAGTTGGAAGTTGATCGAAAAGCTCGCCGCCGACATTGCAGGCATGATCCTGGCGGAATTCATGCCCGGCAGCGTCACAGTCGAAGTCAGGAAGTTTATCATTCCGGAAGCGCGCCATGTCGCTGTTCGGCTGACGCGCAATCCATCCGGCTGATCAGGGATTTTTCGGAGGGGCAAAGCCGGGAAGCTTTGCGAGTTGGGCGCTGACCTCGGTTGGTTTTTTGGAGTCGTTCAGGGACAGCGCCGCCGCCGCGCCGGAGGCGTACGCCGCCGAAGCGGATGTTCCGGTAACCAGGTAGGCCTGGCCATTGAAATAAATGACAGATGCTCCCGGCGCCACCAAGGACACGAAATCCCCGTAATTGGCCCAACTGGCGATGTCACCGTTCCTGGCTCCTGCCGTAACCGCCAGGACATTCGGATTCGCGGCGGGATAGGTGGGAGTGGCGACGTGCTCGTTGCCCGCCGCGGCCACGAGCAATACTCCCTTGGCGCGTGCCTGTGCGAGGACATCATCCAAAAGAGGGCTGTCGCCCGTGCCGCCGAGACTGAGGTTCACGATCTGCGCGCCCTGGTTGACCGCCTCTACGACAGCGCGCGCGACATCAAACATCGAAGCGGATCCGTTATCGCCGTAAACGTCGATGGGAAGGAACCCGATGGAGGCGGACGCGGGATCGGTGAGTGCCTTGCCAAGCGCGGACCAAAGGGTGTCCATCATTGCCGTCCCATGCGTCACCTGGCTGGAATCAGGATTAGCGTCGCCCGCCAGCGAAATCTTGTTCATGAGGTAATCCGCCCACGGCTCTCCTTGCGATTGGATGGGCGTGTCCACCAGAGCCACCACAAGTTTTCCCGGCGAATCCGGTGGAGCCAGTTTGAAGGAAGGCGGGGCCGGCGAACTCATCGCCAACGGCTGCAATTGGCCGGGTGGGGCGACTGAATAATTATTTTCAACTGATGCGACGTCGCTGTCGTTTTCCAGTTCCGCACGGGCCGATTGTGCGGCTGCGGCGTCGTCGAATTGCAGCCTGTAGGCGTTGAGACCGTCAATGCGACCGGTGACTTTTGCGCCAAGCCGTTTCGCGAGTGCGTCGATGGTCTCCCTCGCGCCGGGCTTGAGCCGGACAACCAGTTCGTTCGGGACGGGCCTGGAGGAAGGACCATTCGTGGATTTTCGCGCGGCCCGGATGAGTTGCGTCGCGTCATGCACCGAGCTGCGGTAAATGAAGAGCTTTGCCGGACCGTTCGTTTGCGGCAGGAGCGCGAAATTCAATTCGCCGAGCAGACGTTTGAGAGCGTCGGCGGGGTTCAGTTTGCGGAACCGAGTCGTGACGGTGTAGTGAGTGTCGGGCTCGACGTAAATCTGCCATCCGGTCGCCGACGCGATGGACTCCAACACCTTGGGCAGCGGCCACGATTCAATTTGTGCGTCCACTTCGTTCAAGCGGGTGTGCCAGCTCAAGGAATCCGCGGCGCGTACGAACGTTACCGGCGTGAACCCAAGGATTGCCGTCAGAAGCACAGGATTGAACCAACGTTGAAGCGTTATTCTCATCAGCGACGCATTCGTTTCTATAGAGACACTGGCGGGCCGGATACGTTTCAATTTACTCCGATAACCTTGTCGTTGCCAAGAACTTCGCGTCCCGCAGCCGATTGAGCTTTGCACAGTGTACTGCCGTCGAAGCGTTCGCAAGGAGCCGGATTTATTGGAAGTCCGGTGTGACGTCGGGGCGCGAATTCCAGCGGGTTTCCGACTTTCACCTTGCGATGGTGCTGTTCGATTTGTTACAGAAAGACCCACTTATATGGCAGCAATCGGGCGGTTTCAAAAGGGTGACGACATTTTTTACGCGAAGGTGGTTGATGGCGAACTGTTCCGCCTGCAAGGGGACGTGTTTGGATCCCCATCCTTCGAAAAGAAGGCGGTCCTGTCCAAGGGAATCAAGACCCTCACACCGGTCAGTCCTTCCAAGGTTGTCGCGGTCGGATTAAACTACGCCGATCACGCGCGCGAGTCGGGCAAACCGGTTCCCAAGGAACCGTTGTTCTGGTTGAAGGCGCCCACGTCGCTGCTGCCGGACGGCGGCAAGATCGAGATTCCGTTCAACCACCATCGAACGGATTTTGAGGCGGAACTGGCCATTGTGGTCGGCCGCCGCATTCGCAACGTCACGCCGGCCGCCGCCGCACGCTACATTTTCGGTTACACCGCCGCGCAGGACGTGAGCGACCGGACCATTCAAAACTCCGAGAGCCAGTGGGCGCGCTCCAAATCGTTCGACACGTTCACTCCGCTGGGACCGTACGTGGAAACGAAAATCGACCCGCACGATCTGACGATTCAACTGTTCCAGAACGGGCAACTGCGTCAGAACTCAAACACCAGCCAGCTCATCTTCAACTGTTACCAGCTCGTCAGCTTTGTCTCGACGAACCTCACCTTGTTGCCCGGGGACATCATCCTGACCGGGACACCCAGCGGCGTGGGACCGATTGAGTCCGGGGACAGGCTCGAGGTCCGCATCCAGGGACTGGCGCCGCTGGTCAACACGGTCAAATAGACACGCATCGGTCGATGTGAGACCCGGGTGCGGGACCTCGCGCGCGTGATTTCCATCTTTGCTCTCGACACCCGGAACCCGACTCTGAACCATCTTTTTTATGCGCTGGACACAGACTTTCATTCCCACACTCAAAGAGACTCCGGCGGACGCGGAAATCACCTCGCATAAACTGCTGCTGCGCGCCGGCCTCATGCGCAAACTGACCGGCGGCCTGTACACGTTCCTGCCGCTGGGATTGCGGGCGCTGCGCAAAGTCGAACGGATCGTCCGCGAAGAAATGGACCGGACGGGCGCGCTTGAAGTCCTCATGCCCGCGCTGCAGCCGCCTGAAATCTGGCAGCAAAGCGGTCGCTACCAGACCGCCAGCGACGTGTTGTTCCATGTGAACGACAGGACGAAACGCGAATGGCTGCTCGGGCCGACACACGAAGAGGTCATCACGACACTGGTGGCGGGCGAGATCAGTTCCTACCGCCAGCTCCCGAAGGCCTTTTATCAGATTCAGACCAAGTTTCGTGACGAAATCCGCCCGCGCTTCGGGCTCATGCGCGCGAAGGAATTCGTCATGAAGGACGCCTATACCTTCGATGTGAGCGACGAAGCGGCCCAGGCCAGCTACCGGAAGATGTACGACGCATACACGCGTATCTTTCAACGGTGCGGGCTCAAAGCATTCCCGGTCGAGGCCGACACCGGTGTGATGGGCGGCAAGTTTTCCCACGAGTTCATGGTGCCCGCCGAAACCGGAGAGAACGAGGTCGTGTACTGCGATGGTTGCGGCTACGCGGCGAACATCGAAAAGGCAACAAGCGCGGTGAGCAAACCCGAAACCGCGGGCCAGCCGGCCGCGGTTGAAAAACTCGCCACGCCCGGCGTCCTGACCATCGAAGCGCTTACGAAGGCTCCGTACAACGTCCCGGCCGCACGGCAGATCAAAACGCTGGTGTACCTCGTCGAAAGCAGGCTTGCGCTGATTTTGCTGCGCGGCGATCACCAGTTGAATGAGGCAAAACTGGCCGGTGCTTTGGGAACACCACAGTTTCGGCCCGCTACCGCCGATGAAATCTTCACGGGACTCGGGGCGCATCCCGGCAGTCTCGGCGCATTGACCGCCACGCTGAAAGGCGCCGTTACCGTGTACGCGGACGAATCGTTGCGCGGCGCGGCAGGCATGACGACCGGCGCCAATGAGGACGGCTTTCATTTCCGCAACGTGTCCATCGAGCGCGACATTGGCGTGAAGGCCTGGGCCGATCTGCGGCTTGTTCAGGCGGGCGAAACCTGTTCCCAATGCGCGCAGCCGCTCAAAATCCGGCGGGCGATCGAAGTCGGCCACGTGTTCAAGCTGGGAACCAAATACAGCGTTGCGCTGGGAGCGCTGTTTCTGGACGAGGCGGGCAAACAGCGGCCGGCCATCATGGGTTGCTACGGCATCGGAGTGACGCGCACGCTCCAGGCAGTCATCGAACAGTGCAACGACAGGGACGGCATTATCTGGCCGTTGTCCGTCGCGCCATACTGCGTCTGTATCACGCCGCTGGGCATTGCTCCCGGCGGGAGCGTGATGACGCTGGCCGAGAAAATTTACGCCGAACTTTCCGCGCACGGCGTGGACGTGATTCTCGACGACCGCGATGAGCGGCCCGGCGTGAAATTCAAGGACTCGGAATTGATCGGCTTTCCCATCCGGCTCGGGATCGGCGAAAAATCCCTGGCGAAAGGGGAAGTGGAAATAAAGCCGCGCGCGAGCGCCATGATTCCTGCGAAGGCCGAAGAGGCGGTTTCCAATGTCCTCGCGCTTCTGCAACAATGAAGATTGCCTGGTGTGCTTGCCGCCCGTGTGCCTCGAAACGCACGGTTGACGTCGCCGTCGTCGAAGTTTAATTTTGGGCCCGCCCAAACAACGCCGGATGCACGAGTCCGGCGCAAACCGCAGAAAGTGTGATTGCCATGCAAACATCCACTCCACTCCCCCAAAAGATGTATTCCTCCAGGACGGCGTTCACATTGATCGAGTTGCTGGTGGTGATCGCTATCATTGCAATCCTCGCCGGCATGTTGCTGCCTGCGCTGGCCAAAGCAAAGACCAAAGCCCAGGGCATCGGATGCCTGAACAACGGCAAACAGTTGATGCTTGCCTGGCGCCTTCAATCCGATGACAACAACGACATTCTTCTGGCAGCCGAGGACGGCTTCACGCCCGGGCGAAGCAACTGGTGTTCGGGCGTGCTGGACTTTACGAGCGCGCGCGTGAACTGGGACATCACCAATGACCTTGTTAAAAGTCCCATCTGGCCTTACACCGGCAACAGCCGCGGTATCTACAAATGCCCCGCGGACCGGGCAATGGTAAAAAATAACCAGGGCCAGAGCATGCCCCGTGTCCGTAGCATCTCGATGAGCCAGGTATTTGGCCATGGCAGCTGGCTTCCCGCCAGCGTCTGGAAGATTTACGACAAACAGTCTGTGGTTGTCTCACCGGCCAGGACGTGGGTTTTTGTGGACGAGCACCCGGACAGCATCAACGACGCGGCGTTTGCCAACCAATGCAACGGCGCCGACCAAAAAGGCTCGGCCCAGATCATTGACATGCCCGCCAATTTTCACAACGGCGCCTGTGGCTTTTCGTTTGTGGATGGCCACGCGGAGGTCCACAAATGGATCGGTTCAAAGATTAAAAACTCGCGCGTCCGATACGTGATTATGCCGTTGCCGGTCGGCGCGGCGGGTGACTCCTGGGTGGACGTGCAGTGGATGAAGGAGAATTCAACTGTCACAATAAAATAACGGTGGCTGCCTCTGGGCCTGCCTGCTGCAGAAAAGTCTGGCGCCGATCTCGTTTGATCGCGGCAACGCATGCAGGCTGTGTGCGTCGTAACGCACAGTTGACCGAAGGTGTCTCGTAGCATAGCATTGAACAAAACTCAGTTCCGTAGTTTTCAGTCAAATGGCTTTAAACTTTATGCAAACATCAAAAGCGACAACCGCCCAACCAAGAGCAGCTCTGCGACCTCACGGCTTCACGCTGATTGAACTGCTCGTGGTCATTGCCATCATTGCCATTTTGGCAGGTCTTCTGTTGCCCGCGCTGGCAAAAGCCAAGACCAAGGCGCAGGGGATCCTATGCATGAACAATGGCAACCAGATGATGAAAGCAATGTTTCTGTACGGAGGGGATTTTAATGATCTATTACCACCAAACCCGGACGATGGCAATCAGGTCGATTACCACAATTGGTGTTCGGGAACAATGTCAAGCAGTCCCGATAACACGAATGTAACCCTGTTAACCAACCCAAAGAAGTGCTCTCTTGCGAACTACATGGGAAGTTCAGCCAAGATTTTCAAATGTCCGGCCGACACGTCCCTTCAATTTTTTCCTTCGAAAAGGGGAGCCCCGCGCGTTCGTAGCTTCTCTATGAGTCAAGCGGTAGGCACGGATCCGTATCCGCCAAGTTTGGGACAGCAACCCGTCAATGGTCCTTGGCTTGATGGTAACCACGGCAATACCCGCAACGGCCGGTACTACGTGTACGGAAAGTTTGGTGATTTTGTAGTGCCCGGCCCCTCAATGACCTTCATTTTTCTCGACGAAGATCCGTACAGCATTAACGACGCTGGATTCGCGGTGGGCATAGCTAAACCTGCGCAGTGGATTGACTGGCCGGCGAGCTACCATAACAAAGCGTGCGGCTTTGCTTTTGGTGACGGGCATTCTGAAATCCACAAATGGATCGACAGCAGAACGATCGTTAAAAACGGCAATGTTTCGCGCCTGGTCGTGCAGAATCCGTTGAGTCCGGATATGGTTTGGCTGGCAACAAGGACCTCGGCGATTAAGTCCACAGGCGGCATCGGCTTTTAAGGATCTTTTTTGTGGACTCGTCTGCGGTCGACCTAAGCTCACGCTCAGGCACGGTGGGGTTCGCACTTTTCGTTGAGACCCCTGTCCTTTCGGAAAATGGCCTTCGCCTAATTCGATTGAATCGAGTTTGATGCGGGAAGGCGCATGTTCGAACTGTTAAAGGCAGATTCCGATTCCAAAGCACGGCTCGGGCGCCTGACCACGACGCGCGGTGTCATTGATACACCGGTCTTCATGCCGGTCGGCACACAGGGCAGCGTCAAGGCGCTTGATCCGCGCGAGCTGCGTGAGATGGGGACGCAGATCATCCTCGGGAACACCTACCATCTTTCCATCCGTCCGGGCGTTGAAATCATCCGCGAGGCCGGCGGATTGCACCGGTTCATTCACTGGCCGCACCCGATCCTGACCGATAGTGGCGGATTCCAGGTGTTCAGCCTCGCCAAAATCCGGAAGGTGAAGACGCACGGTGTCGAGTTCCGTTCCCATCTGGACGGTTCATTGCTGTTTCTTGGTCCCAAAGAGGCGATGGAGATCCAGCGTGCGCTGGGTTCGGACATCGCAATGGTGTTCGACGATTGTCCGTCGCACACCAGCACGCCCCGCGAATTTCGCGGCGCGGTCGAGCGGACGATTCGCTGGGCGAAGGAATGCCGCGAACAGCCACGCGCGCCGGGACAACTCGTGTTCGGCATCGTCCAGGGCGGCGCGAACGCGGCCTTGCGCGAGGAATGCGCGAAGGCGCTGGTCGCGATGGAATTCGACGGCCATGCCATCGGCGGTGTGAGTGTGGGCGAGCCGGAGCCGGAGATGTTCAGGGCGGTGGAACTGACCGAGCAATTTCTTCCGCGAGACCGCCCGCGCTATGCGATGGGGCTGGGCACGCCGGCACAACTGGTCGAGCTGGTGGCGCGCGGGGTGGACATGTTCGATTGCGTGCTGCCGACCCGTGTGGCGCGAAACGGAACGGCTTTCACGAGGAAGGGCACCGTGAGCGTGAAGGCGGGTTTCAACAAGGCGGACTTCCGGCCCATCGAAGAGGGCTGCGAATGTTTTGCCTGCCGCCATTTCACCCGGGCCTACCTGCGCCATCTGCTCAATGTGAACGAAATCCTCGGTCTGCGCATGGTCAGCGTGCACAACAGTCATCTCTATTTGGAATTGATGGCCGACATCCGCGCGCATCTGGCGGCGGGGACGTTCGCGGAGTTCCGCCGCGATTTCGCGGCGGATTACGTTCCGACAAAGAAGGTGCTTCTGGCCCGGGAGAATTCGGAAAGATAATCTTCACGCCGGACCCGGGGGCAATGCCGGTTCTGCGCCAGCCGAGGTTGGCCGGGCCACGCGGCGTCCATCGAGTTAAAACGCTTGCCAAACGTGGTCGCGTCCCTAGATTTAGCGACTCTTGACTCGAAAGAAATGACCTTTTTCGCCTTGAACACCCTGCTGGCGGACGCGGCACCGGCTGCCGCGCCGCAGGCGCCGGGCGTGGAGCAACTCGTCAAGGGCCCGCTGCCCCTGATGGTCATCATGTTCGCTGCTCTCTACATCATCATGATCCGGCCGCAGCAAAAGAAGGCAAAGGAACACGCGCAGTTGCTCAAGACGCTCAAGCCGCGGGACAAGGTCGTCACCAGCGGCGGCGTGATGGGCGTTGTCGTCAGCGTCCAGGAGAAATCGGTCACCATCCGCTCGGCCGACACGAAACTGGAGGTGCTCAAGAGCGCCGTTTCGGAAATCACTGAACGGGCCGCGGGCGAGGGGTAATTCTCTTTTCATGAAGCGCAATAATTTCTGGAAGTGGGCGTTCGTCGTCTTCATCGTGGCCTGGGCGTTGTGGGAGATCAACCCGCCGACCAACGGCGATCTCGTCGAGGAATTCAAGAACCGCGCAGTCAACACCGACACCAATTTCACGGCGATACTGGACCGGGTCCGGCAACTGCAACAACAGGCGCCGGGACGCGCATTCGCGAACCTGCAGGAGGCCGTCGGGACGAACAGCATCACGCGATACTTTCCGTTTGTGAACGCGGCGACGGAGGACGACCCCACGCTGGCCATCCTGCACCGTTTGCAACGCGACGCCGCGGGCAAGGTCAAACTCGGTCTCGATCTTCAGGGAGGCTCTTCGTTTCTCGTGGAGATGGACACGAACCAGATGGCCCAAGCCGAGCAAAAGAGCCGGGCGCTTTCACAGGCGGTCGAGGTGCTTCGCAAGCGGGTGGACCAGTTTGGAGTGGCCGAACCGCTCATCCAGCCCGAGGGCGACAATCGCATCCTGATCCAGTTGCCCGGCCTGTCCGAACAGGACAAGGACAGCGTCAGAAAGAAGATACAACGCACCGCGTTTTTGGAATTTCGTCTGGTGCATCCTCAGAGCCACGAACTGATCAGCCAGGGTTTGGGGGCCATTGGTTACACGAACATGGTCTATCGTTCCCGGCCGAAAAACGGGCAGGTACAGGTCACGCATTACCTGATCAAGAAAACTCCCGAACGGGGTCTGACCGGGAAATACGTCAAAAACGCACGGCCCATCATGGATCCGGGGACGGGTCAGCCCGAAATCGAATTTACGTTGAACGACGAAGGAGCGGCCCTGTTTGCCGACGTGACCAAGGACAATGTGGGCAGATATCTGGCCATCATTTTGGATGGCGAAGTGAAATCAGCACCGGTCATCAAAGGACAGATCCCGGGCGGCAGAGGTGTTATTGAGGGGGATTTTACCGTGGAAGAAGCGTACGACCTGGCCAGCGTGCTGATGAATCCGCTCGAAGCGCCGGTCAGGATCGTCGAGGAACGGAGTGTGGATCCTTCGCTGGGCAGGGACTCGATTCGGAGCGGCATCAAGGCGTCGATCATCGGCACGATTTTCGTTTCTGTCTTCATGCTCGTCTATTACATGTTCGCCGGCCTGGTCGCGAATGTCGCCCTGATCACGAACATCGTCATCACGATGGGTGTCATGTGTTCGCTGAGCACAACGCTGACACTGCCGGGCATCGCCGGCATGGTGCTGACCATCGGCATGGCCGTGGATGCCAACGTGCTGATCTATGAGCGCATCCGCGAGGAACTGGCCAAGGGGAAGTCCATGCGCGGCGCACTGGCGGCGGGATACGACCGCGCGTTCGGCACGATTTTCGATTCGCATGTGACCACGCTGATTTCCTCGGTGATTTTGATTTTCATGGGCACCGGGTCGGTCAAGGGTTTCGGCTTCACCCTCACCTTCGGCGTGGCCTCAAGCCTCTTTACGGCGCTGATTGTGACCCGGATTATTTTTGACTGGGTGCTCGAGCGCGGCTGGCTCAAATCGCTGCGCATGCTGCACCTCATCCGGAGCGTGAAACTCGACTTCATGAAACTGGCCAAACCGGCGTTCATCCTGTCGTGGACGATCATCCTGATCGGTCTGGGTTACGGCGTGTCGCGCGGCTCGAAACTGTTCGGGGTGGATTTTGTCGGCGGTGACACGACGACGTTCGGTTTTCAGCAAAAAGTGGAGGTCGAGAAGGTGCGGGATGCACTGACCAGGGTGGGCGAAAAGGAATCCCTGATCCAGTATCAGGGCGGGGTCGGCGGCGGCGCGGAGACTTTGCGTGTGACCACCTCGAAAGATTCGGCAAAAAAGATCCAGGAGGAGCTGACGAAGGAGTTCCCGCAGGCGAAATTCGAGGTGAAGGGCCAGGAAAGCGTCGGGCCGACCGTCGGGAAGGAGATTCAACAATCAGCGGTCATCGCCTCGCTGCTGTCCCTGTTTGGCATTCTGGTTTACGTGGCTTTCCGCTACGAGTTCTCCTTTGCCGTCGGCGCCGTGGTGGCGGTCATTCACGACGTGTTGATGACCATTGGATGCTACTGCATGGCCAACGGCGTCTCCGGACGCGAATTCAACGCGACCGTGGTGGCGGCGGTCCTGACCATCATCGGCTTTTCCATCAACGACACCATCGTCATCTTCGACCGCATCCGCGAGGATTTGAAGCTGGGCGTGCGGGGTTCGTTCAAGGACCTCATCAATCAGGCACTCAACCAGACCCTGAGCCGCACCATCATCACCTCGGGCACGGTATTTCTGGCGACCATAGCCCTCTACATCTTCGGCGGCGGGGTCATCAACGACTTCGCATTCACGTTTCTCGTCGGCATCATCACCGGCACGTATTCGAGCATCTACATCGCCAGCGCGCTCGTGTTGTGGTGGCACAAGGGCCATCGTCCCAAGGGGGCCACCCCGCAGTTGGCGATGGAAAACTCCGCGACGACCGGCGTGACGCGGCCCGCCCGGGCGGTCTGAGCGCGGGGCCATGTTCGGCCAGATTGAAATCACCCCGCTTCACTGGGCTGGTTTCATCGCCATCGTCCTCGTTTTTCTGGCGCTCGATCTCGGTGTTTTTCATCGGCGCGCGCACGTCGTGAAATTCAGGGAGGCGCTGCTGTGGACCACCGTTTGGTGCGTCTTGTCGCTCGTGTTTTGCGGCGCGCTGGCGAAACTCCGGAACCGGCAGGAATCGCTTGAGTTTATCACCGGCTACATCATCGAGCTGTCGCTGTCGATGGACAATGTGTTCGTCATCGCGGTCCTCTTCGCCTATTTCCGCGTGCCGCTCGAATACCAGCACCGGGTATTGTTCTGGGGAATCCTCGGGGCGCTGGTCATGCGGGGCGCGATGATCGGGCTGGGCGCGGCGCTGATTGACCGCTTTGACTGGATGCTTTATGTGCTGGGCGCGGTCCTCGTGTTCACCGGTGTCCGCATGATCCTCGTGGGCGACAGGCCGCCCGATCCGGAAAAAAACATCGTCATCCGCGCCGCGCGCAGGCTTTTTCCGGTGACCGCGGAATTCAACGGGCAGAAGTTTTTCGCGTCCCTCAACGGGCGGACCGCGCTGACGCCTCTGGCGCTCGTGCTGCTGATGGTGGAAACGACCGACCTGCTTTTCGCCGTGGACTCCATCCCGGCGATTTTCGCCGTGACCAAAAAGCCGTTCATCGTTTTTACGTCGAACGTTTTTGCCATTCTCGGCCTGCGCTCGCTCTATTTCGTGCTGGCCGGGGCGATCGGTTATTTTCGCTTCCTCAAGGTCGGTCTGTCGCTCGTGCTGTGTTTCATCGGCACCAAGATGTTGCTCGGCGCCTGGGACGTTGACATCTCCATCACGGTCTCTCTCGCTGTCGTGGCCTCGATCATCCTGACCTCGGTCGTTTTCTCGGTCCTCGCGGCGCGCCGGGAGCAGTCCACCGGGGACAAGGCGGGACGTGATCCTGAAGCGGATTCGCCGTGAAGGCGACTCCGGCCGCCGCGCGGACTGAACACCGATGAAATATCGCTGGTCCATCGCGCCGTCACAGCCGCTCATGGCGGGGCCGCTGGCGGGCGAACTCAAGATTTCGCCCATGCTGGCCCAATGCCTCGTCAATCGGGGCGTGACCCAACCGGACCGCGCCGCGGATTTCCTCCAGCCCCGGTTGAACCAGTTGAGCGACCCGTTTCTGTTGCCGAACATGGCGGCGGCAGTTGACCGGCTGTTTCTGGCGCGAGGCCGGGACGAGCCGCTGGTCATTTTCGGTGATTACGACGTTGATGGGGTGACCTCAACCGCGTTGCTGACGGAGGTGTTGGGCGCGCTCGGCTGGCGGGTCAGCCATTACCTGCCGCACCGTCTCGAGGAAGGCTACGGACTGAGCCAGGACGGCGTGGAGAACTGCCTGCTCAAACATCCCGTCAAACTTGTGCTGGCGGTGGATTGCGGATCGACCGCGGTGTCCACGGTTGACTGGCTTCGTCAGCGCGGGGTGGATGTCATCGTGCTGGATCATCACCAGGTGTCGAGTCCGCCGCCCGCGGCGTCGGCGCTCGTAAATCCCCAACTCGCGGTCGCGGCCGGATCGCCGTTCAACGGGCTTTGCTCTGTCGGACTTGCGTTCAAGCTGGCCCACGCGATTGTGAAACGCGGGCGCGAAACGGGTTTGTCTGGCGCCGCGGAATATGATGTGCGCCCGTTGCTCGACCTGGTGGCGCTGGGGACGGTCGCCGACCTCGTCCCGCTGTCCGGTGAAAACCGCATTCTCGTCGCAATCGGGCTTCAACGTCTGAACGCGACGCAACGGCCGGGGTTGGTTGCGTTGAAAACGGTCGCTCAAACCCCGGCGCTCATCGGTATTTATGAAGTCAGTTTCCAGCTCGGCCCGCGACTCAACGCGGCAGGCCGGCTGGAGACAGCGGCGGCCGCCCTGGATCTCCTGCTTGCGCGCAGCCTGGCGGAAGCCGAACCGCTGGCCCGCGAGTTGGACGCGCAAAATCGCGAGCGGCAGCAAATCGAACGCGGCATCGCCGGAGAGGTCATCGGCGCGGTTCGCGCGAAATTCAATCCGGAGACGGATTATGTCGTGGTCGAAGGAAAACTGCTCTGGCACATCGGCGTGGTCGGCATCGTGGCGTCGCGGGTTCTGCGCGAGTTCTACCGGCCGACAATCATCCTGGGCGGCGAGGGGAACGAATGGCGGGGATCGGGACGGAGCATCGAGGGATTCGATCTCGCGGCGGCGTTGCGCGAATGCGATGACCTGCTGCTGCGGCACGGCGGTCACGCAATGGCGGCGGGCCTTTCTGTCCGTCCTCAGAATCTCGATGCGCTGCGTGAGCGGCTTAACAATCTGGCCCGGCGGACGCTGACGCGCGAACAACTTCAGCCGCTGCTTCGACTGGACGCCGAGGTCCGTCTGGTTGATTTGACACTCGAACGGTTGAAGGAATTGCGGCGTCTGGAACCGATCGGGCAGGGGAACCCGCCGGTGCAATTCGTCGTGCGCGATGTCACGCTCCAGCGTCCTTCACAGCGGATGGGTCGCGAGAAACAGCACGCGAAACTTTGGATCACCGACGGACACGCCGTCCGCGAGGTGGTTTGCTGGAACCATGATGAGGCGGCGCTCCCGTCCGGCATTTTTGATCTGGCCTTCGCTCGGCAAATCAACGAATACAGCGGCGTGCGCTCGGCGCAATTGAAATTATTGGATTGGCGATCGGTTCATTAGGCTTGTGAAACGTCGCCTTAACTTTCTTGCCTTGGTCTTGCTAGGATTTCTTTCTATTGCTGAGTGGTTTTATTCTTTTGGTTTACATGACGACGCCAAGTTTATTTTGGACGTTTTGACCGCCTTTTCTGTCATTGTTGCGATTCTCATGGCTCTCTTCGGCGATGCACTGAGGCAACATTTCGATCCGATTCGGCTTTCTATCGGGATTCCTGAAGTCACAAACAATTTCTTAGACAACCCTGTCTTGAAGGGAAAGCCTACTGCCGTCTATTGTCATCACCTGATGGTAAAAAACCACTCACCGCATCGAGTGATCGAGAGCTGTCGCGTCTGGCTTGTTGCGATACTTGACCAAGACCCTAATGGTGAATTTGGAGGAAAAGGGAAAGTCCAATTTGCCGTTCCTCGGCTGATGGAGTGGGCACCGAAGGAATACTCTAAAGACAAAAGATCTTTTTCGGATTCTCAGGTCTTTGATTTTGGAGAGTTTTTCCCCGAATGCGGCCTATTTAAGCTTCGAATATTAGAAGAACAAGGAGGTTATTTCACTCCAGACTGTAGGCCAGGAAACAAGCGGAGATATGTGTTTCACGTAACGGCCGACAATTATGTAAGGTCGGATCGGTTTACAGTAGAAGTCAAAAGCAACTTCCATAAACCGGAATTTGATTGGCCCTATCCGTTCAAATCGGAAGTAAAGGTTGTTTCTCACGAACATTGAGCCATGACTTCTGCCGTCATCGTTGCCGCCGGCAAGGGCACCCGCATGGGGCCGGATGTGGACAAGCTCTTTCTGGAGATGGCAGGGCGCCCGGTCGTGGCCCACACGTGGCAGCGGTTCGACAAGGCGGCGTGCGTTGACGAAATCATTCTGGTCGTGCGCGACACGATGCAACCGGCCTTCGCCGAGCTGGCGAAAAGATTTCGCTTTCAAAAACCGCACCGCGTGGTCGTCGGCGGAAAAGAAAGGCAGGATTCGGTCTGGAACGGATTACAGAGTCTGGACCCGGCGGCGGAAATCGTGGCGATCCAGGACGGCGCGCGTCCATGCACTTCGGAAAAGGTGATCGGTGACACCGTTCGGGCCGCGCGCGAAATCGGCGCCGCGGTTGCGGCGCAGCGGGTCACGGACACGATCAAGGAATCCGACGGCGACTCACTGATAGCCCGGACCGTGGATCGCTCGAAGCTTTGGGCAGTGCAAACACCGCAGGCGTTTCGCGTCGAGGTCATCCGCCGTGCATTGAGCGCGGTGCGGCAGAAAGGATTGCTGGTGACCGACGATACCGCCGCGTGTGAACTGATCGGGCAGGCGGTCAAGCTGGTCGAATGCGTGGCGCCCAATCCGAAGGTGACCGTGGCGGCTGATTTGCCATATATCGAACGGGTTTTGCTCGGTGTGAAGTCGTCCGCGTGAAGCTGCGCGAGGCGCGGGTTTCGACAAACCGCGACGACGGGCCCGGCGTCGCCAAGCCCGCCCTTGCCAATTGGACGACGGCCCGTTACTGTCTGCCATAGTTGATCATCTGTTTATGAAGAAACGCATCTTATATGGTCTCCTGCTCACCGCCCTCACTTTGAACCTGCTGCTGGGCGCGCGCATTTATTTCAGCTATGCGCAGGCCGGCGAAAAGGACGACGTTTATCAGAACATCGAGCTTTTCACGCGCGTGCTCGAACGCGTGCGCAAGGATTATGTGGACGGCGACAAGGTGACGTACAAGGACCTGATCTACGCCGCGATGAAGGGAATGCTCAATTCGCTGGATCCTCACAGCGAGTTCATGGACGCGTCAAAATACAATGAACTGAAGGACGACACGGAGGGCCTGTTCGGCGGCGTGGGCATCGTCATCGGCGTGCGCGACAGCTTTCTGACGGTTATTTCACCGATGGAGGACACACCGGCGTTCAAGGCGGGCATTCTGACCGGCGACCGCATCATCAAGATCGAGGGAAAAAGCGCGGAGAAACTCACCCTGCCGGACGCGGTGAAACGGTTGCGCGGCGCGCCGGGCACCGAAGTGAACATCACCGTGCTGCGTCCGTCCTCCGGTCAGGCGAAGGATTACAAGCTGACCCGCGCGGAAATCAAACTGGACACCGTCAAGGACATCAACGGGAAGCGTGAATTTCCCCTGGGCGAAAATAAAATCGGTTACATCCGGCTCACCCAGTTCGGCGAGCAGACGAGTTCGGAACTTGACGATGCGTTGAAGAAGCTGGACAGGCAGGGGATGCAGGCGCTGGTGCTGGACTTGCGGAACAACCCGGGCGGGTTGCTGGACCAGGCGGCCAAGGTTTGCGAGAAATTTCTCCCAAAGAACCAGTTGATCGTTTCCACGGAAGGGCGGCACGCGGAAGAGCGGAGCGAGTATCGCTCTTCGGGGCGGGGCGCGCATCCGACGCTGCCGCTGGTCATCCTCGTGAACAACGGGAGCGCCAGCGCCTCGGAAATCGTGGCCGGTTGCCTGCAGGACACGACCGCAACCGGCGCTTCACGCGCCATCATTCTCGGTGAACAAACCTTCGGGAAGGGTTCTGTGCAGAAGATCCTGCCGTTGCAGGACGGGTCCGCCTTGCGCCTGACCACGGCAAAGTATTACACGCCCAGCCACAAAGTGATCCACGAAAAGGGCATCACGCCGGATATTGTCGTGCCAATGAGCGTAGAGGACGAGGAGGCGCTCTTCCTCCGCCGCAGTCCCGGCGCGGTCGAGACGCTTCCGGATGACAAACGCGAAGAGATCCTGGCGATCCACGATGTCCAGCTGGAGCGCGCCCTCGAGGTGCTCAAAGGCGTCACAATCTACGCCCAGCGCTCCGTCGGCGAGAAAGTCGCGGTCCGGAAAAGCGAAAAAGTTGCCGCGGCGAAATAATCCGGCGCCGGACAAGATCCATTCCCGCGCAGTCAGGATGACTGTCAGCGACGCCCCGGCGTTCCGGTCATGACCCTTCTTGCCCTCGAAACTTCCTGCGACGAAACCAGTGCGGCCGTCGTCCGGGCGGGACGGGTGCTCGCCAATGTCGTCTCTTCACAGATCAAACTCCATGCCGAATACGGCGGCGTTGTGCCGGAACTGGCGACGCGCGAACATTTGCGCAATCTCATGCCGGCGGCGGACGCCGCGCTGAACGAGGCCGGCGTGGCGCCGGCTGAACTCGACGCGGTGGCGGCGACGAAAGGACCCGGTTTGCCGAGCGCGCTGATGGTCGGATCGAAGGCCGCGCAGGCGATGGCTTTCGTTTTGCGCAAGCCGTTTGTCGGAATTCACCATCATGAAGCGCACCTTTATTCGCCGTGGATTTCAGGTGATCCGCTGACGGCGGACTTCGACTCAATTCAACCCAACGTCTCGCTCATCGTCAGCGGCGGACACACGATGCTTGTCCACGTTCAGGCCGGGTTGGAACATCAGTTGCTCGGCTCGACGGTTGACGATGCCGCAGGAGAATGTTTCGACAAAGTGGCGAAACTCATCGGCCTGCCATATCCCGGAGGGCCGGCGCTGGAGAAACTCGCGGAAGGCGCGAATGCATCGGCTTTCGAACTGCCCCGCCCGATGCTGCGCGACGCGAATGATGATTTCAGTTTCAGCGGCTTGAAAACATCCGTCCGTTATCTTCTGCGCGACCATCCTGAAATCCTGGAGGACCGCCGGCGCTTGCGTGCCCTTGCAGCGAGCGCGCAGGCGGCCATCGTTGACGTGCTGGTGGCCAAGACGGTGCGCGCCGCGAAACGACTGGGCGTGGGTTGCGTCACGGCATCCGGTGGCGTCACATGCAATCGCATGTTGCGCGAGGCGCTTGCCGCCGCGTGCAAGAAGAACGCTTTGCGACTGCGCCTGGCTGAAAAAAGCCTGTGCACCGACAACGCGGCAATGATCGGAATTCTCGCGGAGCGGAAGTTAATGCTTCGTCGTCCCTCGACCGACCCCGATGCCGATATCATTCCGAACTGGCCGCTCGACAGGGTTGCGTAACGCGGCGCCGCTCAATTTGGAATCAAGCGATAAAACCGGGTTGGAGTTGCACCGGGAGGCACGCGGCCGTTTTGTCCCGTATCGCGGAACACCCAATTCGTCGTGGAGGTGTTCGTGACAACGTCCACGAGCTGCCAGGCGTCCGCAGACAGAATATCGGCGCATTCGACGCGCCAGACCGAATTGAAGGGAACAGTGATGCCCAGATCGGTGGCCTGGACACCCTGAAGGGCAGACGTTTCCTGGCTGACGGAGTTGATGCGGGCATCGACGGGCTCATAGGAGGTCGCTTTAAGATTCAGGTCGAAGGCGACGTCATCCCAAGAGGGCTGCCAGACGTTGTTGAGCGCGACAGCAATCGTGTTCGTGCCCGGTCGGAGCAGGTCAATGAACGGCGTCAGGTCGTAATATTCGGTTTCGTTTCCCTGAAGGCTGACGGCCTCGATGCCGGAAGTGGCGAGCCTGACGCCGTTGAGGTAAATCTCCAACGCTTTGCCGCCTCCATCCGTACACGTGGCCGACAACAGCAGGTTCTCACAAGGCAGTGGCGGAGCGACGAACGTGTTGCGAAAGTAGTAAACGGGTTTTTGCGGCGGCAACGGTGTGACGATGTTCGTTGGCCCGCTCCCGGCTCCAAACTTCGCAATTCCAACCGGCCAAAGAAGGTCGTTGAACCCGGCGGCGAACCAGTTCGTTGAAGGCGCGGCCGTCGCGTATCGCCAGACTCCACCGAACGGAATCAGGTCGGTCCAGTTCGTTGACGCGGGAGAGGGAAGCGCGCGGAAGAAAACGTCATCAAGATAAATTGATCCGCTGCCGGGCGCGGCAATGCTGTAGCGATGCGTCAACTCGACGTTCGGAAAACCGGCCGGCATGACGAAAGTGCGATTGGCGTACGTCCAGCCGGTCGCATCCGCGCCAACGACAAAATGCGGTGTGAAATAGAGCGGGAACGGACGCAAGGGACGGTCGTTGGTGTCTTCACCGGTCTTCGTGGAGCTCCATTCGAGCCAGTGTTCCGACGGTTGGGAAATTCCCCCGCTCCTAAAGAAGCACCCAACGCTGTAAAGCCGGCCGGGTACCACGGGCAGGCAGGCGTCGGGCGTGCCGTATTGCCCATACTGCGAGATTGAGCCGTTGTTGCCTTTGTTAACCAACGTAATCTCCATGGATTTCTGTCCCTGGTACGAGGTGTTGGTCGTGACCACCATGTTCGTCCAGTCAATGTCGCCGGTGAACCATTTGTCCCAATGACTGTTGTCGTTCTCCTCGAAGCCCCCGTTCGCGACGAGGTTGTCGTTGAACGAGGACAGCATGGCGAAAGGCGCGGAGCGGATTTCGCCGCCGGCCAGGACTGCCGCCACTTCATAAACGTATTGGCAGCCGGGCTTGAGTTGATAATCCGTGTAGGAATTTGCGCCGGCCGCCAGGGTGACGATGTGAGTGAACGGGCCCCCGGGTTGGTCGGCGCGATAGATGCGCCAGGCCCGGGCCGGGTTGGCAGTGGGCGTGCTCCACGAAAAAGCCGCGCGGCGGTAACCCGTCTGTCTGGAGATGATCAAAGGTGTGCCGGGCGGGAATAATGAAACGCCGAAGTTTCCATCGCGCCGACGGTTGCCGCGATGTGTCGACCAGGAAACCGGGCCGGAGTTGGTGGCACCGAAGTTTTGAATGTAAATGTGCCCCGCCAGCGAGCGGTAAATGACGTCGAGCCCGTTGCCATCGACATCCGCCAGCGTTGGAATGTGCTTCAAACCGCCCGGCACCGGCACGGAAAACTTCAGCGAACCGTCGAGGCCGAAGACGTAAAGAGCTCCTTCGGACGGATTTTTCTCCGGGTCGTATGTGCCGATGACGATTTCCTCCTGGCCATCGCCATCCACGTCGCCGACGACGGGCGGCGTCGGCAGACACGGATAAAAACTCTTCGGCCAGCCCGGCCGGTCAACCAGCTCAACTCCGTTCCAGTACCGAAACGAGATGTCGTAAGAATGGGTAAAACTGAGGACGTCAATGTGGTTGTCGTGGTCGGGATTGAGCGGAATCATACAGGCGTTGTTTTGCCACTGATTGAGAGAATAGGTGACCGGCTGCTTCCATTGACGCCAGAGGATCGCGCCATCATCGTCCAGAACGGTCTCACTGGGTTGCCAGAGGGGATTGAGTTGCGTGGTTGGCACAAGCACCTCCGCCCGTCCATCGCCGTCGATATCGACCGTGTAAACATCAACACCCTGTTCGTAAGCGCCGCTCAAGAGCCGTTGATTCTTGCCGAATTGCTTGTGCAACGTTCCGTTCCCATAAAGACCGTGCGGCCTGGTCTTGTCGAAGCAAACAACGCTGTCGCTGTCGTTCAGAACGTAGGTTTCCAGGGGCTTGTTCTCGTCCGCGTGCCCGACGGCCAGTCCGGATTCGACGAGCTGATGAATGTGATACACGTAATTTTTCGCGCCCGTGGCCGCGTCGAAAAAAACCACGCCCCCCGACCATGTTTCGCCGACCGTTCCCCATTCGCCAAAACCCCAGATGTCATTGATGAACGGGTTGAAATCCTGGTCGCTGCTCGTGCTGTCCGGGTCTATTTTCCACGCTGTCACCACTTTTTTCGCACCGTCACCGTCGATGTCGGCGATGATCGGGCTGGATACCTGCGAGGAAAAAACCGCGGTTGCGGGAAGATTCGGAATGAACCCGCCGCCGTTGGACCAGTAAAAGCCGTTGGTGACCGTCATGTAGCCGCCATCGGGTATGTAGTTGAACCGGTTCACTTCGGTGGACCACATCAGCGAACCGTCGCCCCGCAGCGCGATCACACGAGCGCCGCATGTGAAGATGATTTCGTCGCGACCGTCGCCATCCAGGTCGTAAAGGGTCGGCGAGACGTTGATTTCCGCATCTCCCGCGAAGGGAAAACCGGACAATCGCGTGCCATCCGGTTTGAAGGCGTCGAGATACCAGTGGCTGGATGAGTCTCGATAAGGAACGACGATCTCGAGCTGCGGGTCGTCGTCAAGATTACCAACTGCGAGGGTCCCCAGGTGCCAGCCGCCGCTCCCGGCTTGAAAAGAGGAAACCTCCGCGGACTGCGCGGGTGGCGTTGGACAGAGCCAGATTGCCATGAGCACGCATCCTTGAGCGATGGGCTTGCGCAGGCAATCCGCGCGGTTGCCTGCGCGCAAATACTCCTGCCACCGGATCCAACGATTCATCAGGCTGCGATTATGGGCTTTCGCGGTCGAGACGTAACATCAGGGTCAGTCTCATTCCGCTGTCGGTGTCCTGCCTACAAGGACCGTATGGGCAGGCATGCCGTTAACGGCGTGCGAAAGAGGGAAGGCTACTTCGCGAGGCCTTTGCAGAAACGTTCCAGCCGCTCCAGTCCCTTCTCAATATTCGCCATGCTTGTCGCATAGCTGAGTCGAAGGTATTCATCCGCACCAAAGGCGATGCCGGGGACGGCGGCGACTTTTTCCAGTTCAAGCAGCTTCGCGCAAAAGTCGGTGGACTTGAGGCCGAGTTTGGAAATATTCGGGAAAAGATAGAAAGCGCCCTTCGAGTTCACGCAACTGACGCCGGGTATGCTGTTTAATTTCTTCCATGCGTAGGTGCGGCGCCTGTCGTATTCGGCGAGCCATTTCGGGAGATGATCCTGTGGTCCGGTGAGCGCGGCGACGCCGCCCTTCTGCGCGAACGAAGTCGGGTTGCTCGTGCTGTGACTCTGGATGGCGTCAATGGCCCTGGCAATCGGCTCCGGCGCGGCGAGGAAGCCCAGACGCCAGCCGGTCATGCTCCACGCCTTGGCAAAGCCATGCACGACAATGGTGTGGTCATAGTGCCCCTGCGAAAAACTGGCGACGCCCTTGTGTTTGGCGCCGTCGTAGAGCAGATGTTCGTAAATCTCGTCGCTCATGATGAGCACGTCCTTCTCCACGCAAATATCGCCGATGGCCTTGACTTCCTCCGGTGTATAAACCGAACCGGTCGGGTTGCTGGGTGAGTTCAGGACGAGCAATCGTGTGCGCGGCGTGATCGCGTCGCGGAGCTGGTCTGGCGTGAGTTTGAATTCAGTCCGGTCGCTGGTCTGCAAAATGACCGGCTTCGCCCCCGCAAGCTTTACCATTTCAGGGTAGCTCAACCAGTACGGCGCGGGAATGACGACCTCGTCGCCTTCCTGACACGTCGCCAGGATGACGTTATAGCAGGAATGTTTGCCGCCGCAGGAGACGATGACCTGTGACGGTTTGTAGCTGAGGCCATTCTCGCGTTTGAACTTGTCGGCGATTGCCTGGCGCAATTCGGGAATGCCGCTCGACGGTGTGTATTTCGTGAAACCTTCGTTGAGCGCCTTGATCGCAGCATCCTTGATGTGCTGTGGCGTGTCGAAATCGGGTTCGCCCGCACCGAAACCGACGACGTCCTGGCCTTCCGCCTTCATCTGTTTGGCCTTGGCGTCGATGGCCAGCGTGAGCGAAGGCGACAGCGAAGAGGCACGTTGCGATATTTTATAATTCATAAAAGCCGCAAACAAATAACGGCGAGGACAGGGGAGCGCAAGAGGGAATTCCTGTTGCGTCGAACTTCCAAATCGAAAGCTATTGCGCTAACAGCAAAATTGGATCTTTTGCCGGCCGCACATCTGCTTGGACACGTCGATAATCTTTGATTTCGCCGTTCAGATCAACAGGTTGTCCGATCTTCACGAATACTTTTGGAACGGCCCATTTCCAATGCTCCGCGTGTCCGTCAGCGAAAGAGAAGTTACACCCTTGACTGTGCCGGTTCGCGGGCAAGTCCCACCATGTCGCTGCTGCGGGGATGCCATTTGTGTTGACGAAATTCCAGCCTGGAGGTGGGATGCCAAACAGGGAGTCAAGGATTCCACCTTCGTGTACATCGATAAAAACGAACAACTGCGAGGGTGACGGCTCATCGATAGCCGACTCTCTTTTAAAGCTGGGGGGATAAATAAATTGATCCGGGTCAATAGGATGTCCATTGATCGACTGGCTCATGTTGTAACTGCGTGTCCTTGTCAGAGGCAGTCGAATGCCGTCGGTCGTTTCAACTTTCGATTTGTCGGCTGGGCAATGATAGATGGCTATGGAGCGGTTGTACGAAAAGAGCAAACCACTTTCGATATTGGCCGGGGTTGAATCGTAGGGAGCCAATCCGGGGCACCAAGTAATGTTTGAGCTAAATCCTGCGGATGGTTGGCTTGTATTAACGTCGTAGACGTAGTTGTTCGGAGGAAGGGTGTCCGTGTTATCGAGCGCGTAAAGATGACAGCAGATTTGAAGCTGCTTGAGATTGTTCATGCATGCGACACTCAATGCTTGAGCCTTTGCTTTGCCCAAGGCCGGCAAAAGGAGACCCGCTAGAATTGCGATCACGGCAATGACGACCAGCAATTCGATCAGTGTGAAGGCCGCCGGCCGGAATCCATTTTCCATTCCGCGTGAATGGACGCGCAGTTGTTTTTTGCTGGTGTTGATATTCATTCGGCCACCAAAGCCCGACCGTCATGCAATTTAGCGGAAACGTCTCGATCCGCAAAGAAATTTGCCGAAAGGCCTCGCTGGTCAGTAGGTCAGCAGTTCCAGCAAATGATTTCCGTTTTGTCCGAGTTCCCAGCGGTTGCCGCGTTTCACCACCAGCCGGCGGCAGGGATTTTTCTCCTGCTCGTGCACGTTGACGGAGAGGACCTGGAAGCGGGCCTTGTTCTTGATTTCGGAAGCCGCGCGTGGAATGAGCCGGAATGGGATGCCGTTGAAATTCAGCGAAAGTTCGTAACCGGCCACGCCTTCTTTTTCCGCGATCGGATTTCTTTCAATCAGGGCCGGATACCGTTTCAGCCAGGGAAAGTTTGTATCGCGCACAATAACGCGGCAGATTTCCGACTGCGAGCGAATGAAGTTCAACAAATTGAAGTTTGCGCCCTGCTTTAGTTGTTCCAGGAAAATCAGCCGCGGATCCAAGCCCAGCAGGTTTTGTCCGTTCCATTCGCCATGGTCATTGCGCTGCCCGGGAAAGGCCTTCCCATACCAGGCGGAAAACCGGTCGTTGACGAAGAGGTCCAGCTCGAAGTGAACATGCGCACGTTCTTTGGAGATGCCTTCGCGTGTGTTGGTAGTGCGCCCCATGACGGCAATGGTCTCTCCCGCCTTGACCTCCAGGCCGATTTTCAGTCCCTCGCGAACTTTTTTTAAGTGGGCATAGAGGGAATAAACTTCCAGACCAGCGATGTGGTGTCGGAGTATGACGTAGTTGCCATAGTTGGAAAGCGACGGTTTGGTGCTGAAATACACAACCGTGCCGTCAGCGGTGGCGACGACCGCATCAGCCGGCTCGCCTCGCGAGTCGCGTTGAAGACATTTGATGTCGAGTCCTTCGTGTATTTGCCGGCCATCCGAGCGTACACAACCGAACGTGCCGGTTGTCCAAGGTTTGCCCACGGTACCGACAAAAAATCTTTCTCCGCCTCCAGACTCAAACAGGGTGTGATTGGCTGTCGGTGGCAGAAACGGTTGTGGCAAGGCCGGTGACTGGGCGAAGGTGACCAGCAGGACTGGAAAACAACAGCAGGCGAGGCGGCGCACGACAACTAATTATTCTTTTTGGCCACTTTTCGAGCCACATTATTCAGGCCAAGGACGATCTCCTCCGCTTCCTCGCGCGTGGCCGCTGGCGTGAAAATGAGCACGCCATCTGTGATCGGAGAACCGTACGGGGCGGCCAACCAGCGATTGTGCTCCAGCTTGCCGTTGCCGTATTGCGTGAAAATGGCGAGACGCCTGCCGCGGCTCTCCACAGTCACAGATTCCAGGATCAGCGTTCCGTGATGGTCGTATTGGACGCGCATGGCGAAGCCGCCATCGCGGGTGTTCACGACCGCCGCGTTGGTGACGCTGGTCTCGTCCAGGAAGGAAGCATTGTTCACGAACAGCTCGGTTCCGGCGATTTGGATGGCGGCGGTGGATTCCGTGCCGCCCGGATTGCCCTCGAGATGGAGGCGCAACGTGCTGATCGCCCGATCCCGCCCTCGTTGTTCCGCCGTCTTGCAGCCAACGACCATCACAAGCGCCAGCAGGGGCAAATAGGTGTTGAACCGGAGAAGGCGAGTCTTCATATTCGCGGTTAAAGAACCGAATCGTTCGCTGAAAGTAAAGACTTATGGGCAAGCAATCCAACAAAGCCGAAAAACGCAGACGCCGTGCGCGCTATTTGAAACGGAGGAAGGGAATCGCAAAGGCGAAAGTTTCGAAAGCTTGAAGGTGTCGGCGATGAGCGAGGCCGCCCGCGGGGGCGGCTTTTTCGTTCGGACGCCGAACAAAACTTGTTCACCAACGGTGATTGGCGCGAATGGCGGGTGTGAATAACACACTTTCGAATTGAATGGACGCCGCGGTTTCACGCGTGATCCTCGCTTGTTCACAAACCCTTCAACTGCGCGCTTCGGTCAATAACCTTGTGGACAACAATTCGTTGTTCCTTGCGTAATATTTGATAGTCTTTTCGCAGTTCATTGAAAGAACCGGAACGGCCGGCGGCAATCGAAAGAATGACGTTGAACGTTCCGAAGATAATCCCAGGCAACTGGGGAAAGGTGGAGCCAGGCTGGTTGGCGCGACCCCTCGATGACCGGGCCGCAAGGCGCGGAAACTGGAGGCACAATTCACCAGCTCCTCTGGCGGCGTTCGCGCGCCGTCACAACGCGAATGAGGGGCTTGGCGGCCAGGAACGATGAGAAACCGTTCCGAGCCGGTTCAAGTAGTCCGGGAGAGTTTCGAACCCGGGCCAATCGCGGTTACCCAGAGGGTATTCGGTTGCTACCGCGCACCAGAACGGTGCGGGCGACTCTGGCGGATTCGAATTAAGTTTTGAAAACCGCCCAACGAAAAGCATCGAAAGATGGACAAAAGGAGCGCACGCACCGGGAAGGGCACGAGGTCTCGGCAGGATCCGTGAAAACCTTCCGAAACGCCGGCGATGTTAAAAACGGCACCGCTGGCCTGTGAGCCAAAAGCAACCTGAGAGTCAAGAGGCGAGACCCGTGGCACTGGGCCAACGCACAGCCAAAAGCCGTGGCCGACCCAGCGCTAAGTGGTGAAGACGCGGAGCCGTAGTCACAGACGTGTCTTGACCTGGTTCGCAAGCCGGTGGCGCAACCACCAGCACAAGCGAGCTGAAAAGCCTCACTCGAAATCCAGACGCAGCAATGCGCTGGGCGGCCCTGCTACGAGGCCGGAGACTCCGCTTGCCGTGGAGAATAGCGTCGGGAAGCTGGCAGCCAACGCGCGCCTAATGCCGGCACGGGAAAGAGAGTGTGGCGCACTCCCACCCCCCATTTCGTCCCCGTCGAATCGAAAGATTCGGCGGGGACATTTGTTTTCGGCAGATTCTGCGCCGCCCCGGCCTTGGAACCGGATCGTGCGAAGCACCTGGAGGATGCCAAAAAATACTTGCCCCGTTGAAATATTCGGCCACTATCCGGACACACAAATCAGTCCGTTTTCGCGCAAGCGCGCCTTTGATTTTTATGGGACGAATTTACAACGACATTGTCGAGACCGTCGGCAGCACGCCACTGGTGAGACTTAACAGAGTGACGGCGGGGGTGCCGGCGACCATTCTATTGAAATGCGAATTCTTCAATCCGCTCGGCAGCGTCAAGGACCGCATCGGCATGGCGATGATCGAAGACGCCGAGCGGCGGAAGATCATCGACAAAGAGACGACGATCATCGAACCGACGAGTGGCAATACGGGTATCGCACTGGCGTTTGTGGCAGCCGCGAAGGGTTACAAACTCATTCTTACGATGCCTGAGACCATGTCGATTGAGAGGCGCACCCTGCTGGCGATGCTCGGCGCGAAACTCGTATTGACGCCGGGCGCCGAAGGAATGAAGGGCGCGATCGCCAAGGCCGAGCAACTCGCCAAAGAGACGCCGAAATCCTGGATACCCCAGCAGTTTGAAAATCCGGCGAATCCCGAAATCCATCGCAAAACGACGGCCGAAGAAATCTGGGCCGACACGGATGGTCAGGTGGACATCGTGGTATCGGCGGTGGGAACCGGAGGAACGATCACCGGCTGCTACGAAGTGATCAAACCGCGCAAACCATCCTTCCAGGCCGTGGCGGTGGAGCCGAAGGATTCGCCCGTGATTTCTCAAAGTCTCGCGGGCCAACCACTGAAGCCCGGACCGCACAAGATCCAGGGAACGGGTGCCGGCTTCATTCCCAGGAACCTTCATTTGAAGGACGGGAAGGGAAACCCGCAAATCGCCGAGTGCATCCTGGTCACAAATGAGGACGCTTTTGCCATGGCGCGGCGGCTGGCGAAAGAAGAGGGTATTCTTGCGGGCATCTCTTCCGGTGCCAACGTCTGGGCGGCAATCGAATTGGCAAAGCGTCCGGAAAACAAGGGAAAGATGATCGTGACGGTCGCCTGCTCGACTGGCGAACGCTATCTCAGCACGCCGCTGGCGGCAGAGGCGAAGGCCGAAGTCGGGGGATGAGGACAGTGTTTTTTTGGATAAAATACTTGTTGCGTTGCCAGGGGATTGACCGTATTAGTCCGGTGTCACAGGTCCAAACCGGACGCACGGGGTAAAAACAGTGCTTTTCGTATTTCGGTGCGGCGGTTCTCCCTAGATTCAAATTCTGATGGCGTTCAAGCCACACTTTTGGGGCGGTCCTTCGGACATAACACAGTCGAATTATGAGCAACAAGCCTAATGGCACACCGGACTACGGTTCCGGTTATTTGGAAATATCGGAGAAGGGCTTCGGTTTCCTCCGTTCCTCGGACAACCACTTTCAACCCAAACCGACAGACATTTTCGTCACGCCGGACACGATCAAGAAAAACTTCCTGCGCGAAGGTTCGCAGGTCGCCGGTCCGCTTCAACCGCCGCATCGGGGAACCAGCCCGCAACTGCGCGAAGTGGAAAAAGTCAATGGCATGGCGTTTTCCGAATATACCAAGGCCGTGCGGTTCGAGAACCTGACGACCATTGATCCGACGGAAAAGTTCCAGCTCGAAACGGCGCCTGATCTGGTTGAAACCCGCATTATTGACCTGGTCACACCCCTCGGCAAAGGCACGCGCGGATTGATCGTGGCGCCACCGCGGACGGGCAAGACGACCATTCTCAAACAGATCGCGAATGCCGTCACCGCGAACCATCCGGAGGTACACGCAATGGTGCTGCTCATCGATGAGCGGCCGGAGGAGGTCACGGATTTCCAGCGCTCGGTCAAAGCCGAGGTCGTGGCGTCATCGAACGACCAGGATCTGGAAACACACGTGCGCCTGTCGCGGTTCATGATCGAACGCTGCCGTCGCATGGTGGAGTCGGGCAAGGACGTGTTTGTGCTGCTGGATTCGCTCACTCGCGTGGCGCGCGCCTATAACAGCGTGCACGGCGGGAGCGGCCGCACGATGACCGGCGGCGTTGACGCTCGCGCCCTGGAAATTCCCCGGAAAATGTTCGCGTCGGCGCGCAAGATTGAAGGCGGCGGATCGCTGACCATCCTGGCAACGGCCCTCGTGGATACAGGCTCTCGCATGGACGAACTGATTTTTCAAGAGTTCAAAGGAACCGGCAACATGGAATTGATCCTCGATCGCAAGCTTTCCGACCGCCGGCTGTTTCCGGCCATTGACATTCCCAAAAGCGGCACGCGCAAGGAGGAAAAGCTTTTTCCACCGAAACATATCGAGGCCATTCGTAAACTGCGTCGAACGATGGTGGACTTGAATCCCGTGGAAGCGATGGAGACGCTCATCGCCGCGCTGAAAAAGCACAAGACGAATGAGGAACTGCTGGCGAAACTCGACAAAAGTTCCTGATTCGCGCGCGGGGCGACCACTCGCCGCGCCCAACGGGGTCGGCCGCGGAGGATCGGTGGTTTACTTTCAGAAAGGATTGTAGTTCCCTCGTTCCGGTGAAGGTGCCCGACAGGCCGAAGGCAAGATCGCTGTGTTCCCGACCCCCGCTTGAGCGGATGCTGCGGATTCACCAGGCGGTTCAGTCCGGCGGATATCCCAACGCCACTGCTCTCGCGGGTGAACTTGAAGTCAGCACCAAATCGATTTATCGCGACATCGAGTTCATGCGTGACCGCCTGGAGTTGCCGGTTGAATTCGACAGCGTGCGGAATGGGTTCCATTACACGGAGGAGGTCAGCGGCTTTCCCACCCTTCAGATCACCGAGGGGGAACTTTTCGCCTTGCTCGTCGCTGAAAAGGCCTTGCAGCAGTATCGCGGCACGACCTTCGAGAAGCCGCTCGTCAGCGCCTTCAAGAAAATGGCCGCGTCCCTGCCTGACACGGTGTCGTTGAACCTTGCCGACTGGGAGCAGACGATTTCCTTCCGCACAAGCGCGGAGCCGGTCTTGGACTTGAAAATCTTCGATACTCTTGCCAAGGCGACAGCCAATCGCAAACAACTCGAGCTGACCTACCGCAAGCCCGGGCGAAAGGAAACCGAGCCGCGCGTGGTTGACCCGTATCACCTGGCCAATATCAATGGCGAGTGGTTTCTTTTCGCCTACTGCCATCTGCGAAAGGACATCCGCACGTTTGTTCCGGCTCGGATTCTGGAGGCCACCGTCACCGGCAAGTCGTTCGTCCGTCCGCAGAAGTTTTCGTTGGAGAAGCGGTTGCGCGACAGTTTCGGAGTTGTCACCGGCGGTGATGAGTTTGACGTCGTGGTCCGTTTCGACGAACTGGCTGCCGATTACATCCGCGAAAAGCGGTGGCATCCTTCCCAACGGTTGGTCGAGTTGGAGGACGGCGGCGTTGAGTTGCGTTTGAGGCTTTCCAGTCTCGCGGAAATTCAACGGTGGATTCTGAGTTGGGGCGGCCGTGCCGTCGCGGTGGCTCCACGCGAACTGGCGGAGTCGGTCACCAGCGCCGCGCGCGCAATTGTCGAGCGCGCGGAGCGGGCCTGATCCGACGCAAGACCGGAGTACGCACGCGCCCGCGATTCGCGCAAAAAATGCTTGTCTGCATTTGCAAATCGAACGAAGCAGCGTAATATCATGGCATGGCTGAGCCAAAGAAGAAGTCCGTGCCGCCATCTCCAGCCGGCAAATCCCCGGCTGACGGCCCGGAGGTTTCTTCACCACTCGGCGGTCTGCTTCCGCGTGAGGAGTTGGATCGGCTTTCCGCCCTGCAGTTGACTGATCTTATCGTTGGCAAACTGCCGCCGCGCCACCCGGCCATCCTCGACATGGTCTATTTGCGCGAACGCATCGCATCCATTGAAGAAACAAACGAGGAGGCGCGCCAGGCGATCGAGAAGATGGACGCGATCATCGAGAAGCTGCGCTCTCCTGCTTTTCGCGTCGGCACGCTGCTGACTCTGATTCAACCGGACCAGGCCCACGTCTGCGTTGGTGGCACGGATTACGTCTGCCGTGTCGATCCACAGGTTCCGCTGTCCAGCCTGCAGGTCGGCCAACGCGTGTTGCTGAATGAGGCGTTTGCAGTGGTGCAGGGGCTTGGTTTCGACCGCAACGGCCCGATTGTCCGCATTGACGAATTGCTTTCCGACGGCCGTTTGCGCATTGGTCAGGAATCCGGCCTGATGCCGCTCGTTCTTCAACGCTCCGCCTTGTTGAGCAAGGAAAAGCTCAAGCCGGGCATGGACATCCGGCTTGATGTGAACCAACGGGTGGCGCTCGAGGTCATTGGGATTGGAAAGCGGGTTGAACGCTCGCTTGAGAACGTGACCGAGCTGCCGTGGTCGTCCATCGGGGGCCAGGAAGAGGCGGTGCAGGCGATTCGCGACACGATTGAACTGCCGTTCCTGCATCGGGACCTGTTCAAGCGATTCGAGCACACAGTGCCGAAGGGCTTCCTGCTCTATGGGCCGCCGGGTTGTGGCAAGACGCTGCTCGGGAAGGCGACCGCCTACAATTTGCGACAGCAAATAAAGACGCAAAGCGGCGTGGACCGGCCGGAATTCTTCCTCCATGTCAAAGGCCCGGAAATCCTGAACATGTGGGTGGGCGAATCTGAACGGCAGGTGCGCGACCTGTTCACTCAATGCCGCGAACGCGCGAACGACGGGGCGCTGGCGTTTCTGTTCATCGACGAGGCGGAATCCATTCTCGGCACCCGCCACGGCGGACGCTTTCACACGATGGCGAGCACACTTGTCCCCATGTTCTGCACGGAGATGGACGGACTTGAGCCGCTGCAAAACGTGGTCGTGATCCTGGCCTCGAACCGGGCTGATTTGATTGATCCCGCCATTCTTCGGCCCGGCCGCATCGACCGGAAGATCAAGGTCAAACGCCCGGATATCGCCGGAGCGCAGAGCATCTACGAGATTTACCTTCGCGACTCGCTCCCACTGGCGGAGCCGAAGATCGAATTGGCCCGGGCCGCCGTTCAGGTGCATTACGCGAAAGCGGAGGAGAACCAGTTTCTGGAGGTGGTTTACCGCAGCGGGAAGCGGGACATTCTGTACCGCGGAGATCTGGCGAGTGGCGCGATCATTGCCGCCGTGGTGGAGAGGGCCAAGAGCCTGGCGATCAGACGTTCGATAGACACCAGGCAGGAGACCCAGTTGACTCGCGAAGACCTGCTGGCCGCCCTGCGGCGGGAATACATCGAGAACGATCTGTTCCCCTCGACCGACATCACTGAAGACTGGCTGAAACTGACGGATTTTGACCCGGACAACGTGATCAAACTCGGTCCCATCCGCCCACGCAAAGCGGACACCGTTGGAAACGCCGTGGTATGACGACGTGGAACGTTCGTCTCACCAATGAATCACCGATTGGACAAAGGCGGACACAGTGATCGGGGTTGACCCAACGGCAGGATCGGGAAAGGGATTCTTTTCCAGGTTGTAAAAAATTTTCCATAACGGGTCGCGCAATCCGTCTGTCTTAATGCGTAACAATACATGATCGCGCCCACCATCCAGTTTGGGTTGGAGACGGAAATCGGCATCTTCAGCGACGCGCCGGGCGAGGTTGATGTCGTTGCCGAGTCGATCGCGCTCGTGCGTAGCGCCACCGAGCCTGGGGTCTGGATGTGCTGGGACTACGAGTGCGAGGATCCGCACGTGGACATGCGCGGTTTTCGCGTCCACGAACTGCGCCAGGACACCGACGAGGCAGACTATTACGCCCAGGACGCGGCGCGCGAACTGAGCTTCGTGGAAATCAAAAGCGATCTCGTGCTCGGCAACGGGGCGCGCTTTTACAACGACCACGCCCATCCCGAATACTGCACCCCGGAATGCCGCACCCTCGATGAACTGGTCGCGCACGACCGCGCCGGAGAGCGCATCCTGATGGCCTGCGCGCATCATCTGACTCAACAACGCGGCGTCGCGGTCAGGCTTTACAAGAACAACACGGATTTTTGCGGCCACAGCTACGGTTGCCACGAGAATTATCTGCTGCCCCGTTCGCTGGCGTGGGAAACGCTGGCGCAGGGAATCCAGGCTTTTTTGGTGACGCGTCAGATTTTTGCCGGGGCGGGCAAGTTCGCCGTGGAAACCGAGGATAAATTCCTCTCCGCCGGCTTCCAGATTTCGCAGCGCAGTGACTTTTTCTGCGAATTGCAGAGCGTTGATACGATGCAGCGGCGGCCGCTTATCAACACGCGCGATGAACCGCACGCGAACCCCAAAAAGTTTCGGCGGTTCCATGTCATTCTGGGGGACGCGAACATGTCGCCGTTCGCGACCCGGTTGAAGGTTGGCGCGACCGCCCTGGTTTTGGAGGCGCTGGTGTTGGATCCCAGGAGGATTTATCCCGTACTCGCCGATCCCCTGAAGGCACTGACGAAGATTTCCCGCGATGAGAAGTTTCGTTGGCCGGTGATGCTCGATGGAGGGCGGGCCTCCACGGGCCTGGCGGTCCAGCGGGCCTATCTGGCGGCGGTGCGCGAGGTCTGTGATCTGACGGTTGCCGCAAAGGCGTCGCTGGTGGCTGATTGGGAAAAGGTGTTGACCGACTTGGAAACCGATCCCATGCGTTGTCACGACCGGCTTGATTGGGTGGCAAAGCTCGCGTTGGTGCGGCGTTTTCAAGCGGCGCAAAAACTGCCCGACGGTGACCCGTGGTTGCAGAGTCTCGACCTTGAATATCACCGGCTGGACCTGGCGGAAGGGCTGTATTACGGCCTCGAACAATCGGGCGCGATTCTGGGAGCGCCCGATGAGGCAACCGTACGGCGCGCCGTTACGCATCCACCGACGACCCGCGCGACCGTGCGGGGAAAGTGCATTCAGAAATTCGCGTCGGCTGTGACGGCGGCGCAATGGGACCACATAACGTTGCAAGGCAAGGACGGTTCCTTTAAGATTTCGCTCCTCGATTTGTTCACACCTGACGACGTGTTGCGTTGCAGTCGGGCGATTGACGCGGCGCGTTCGCCGGACGATTTGCGAATCTTGTCATAACGTGTCACAATAACCGCAAGATATGCCTGACCAATCACAAAAATCCCGTCCAGTGGCGCCGGCCGGTCCGGGCGGAGGAGGCGACGGTCCGAGCGCGCCGAAAGTGGACAAACCCAACGTGGATGATCTGCTCAAACGGATGCGCAAAGTGGATCCGGACCAGGCGCGCCGCTACCGCCAACGCACCGGCCAATGAGCGATCCTTCTCCGATCGCGGGCGATTTCCTTTCCCTGCTCGCGCTTCACCGTGTTTCGCCCTTGCGCGCCGCCGTGTCGCCCGACGCGCCCGTCCAGACACAGGCGACCACCGTCTTTGCGTTCCACTTCGCAGATGGCGTGCTGATGGCCGGCGACCGCCGCGCGACCGCGGGTAATGTCATCGTCACAGACCGCGTTGACAAAGTTCTCGAACTGGATGCGACGTCGGTCCTGGCGATCGCCGGAGTACCCGCAACCGCGTTTGAAATGGCGCGGGTGCTGGAAACTTCGTTTGAATACTACCGGCGCAGCCAGTTGCAGTCGCTCAGCCTGCCGGCCAAGGTCCGCGCCCTCGCGCGGTTATTGCGCGAAAATCTACCATTGACCATGCAGGGCGTCGGCGTCGTGATGCCGCTGTTCGCGAGCGTGGATCTGACGGTGACGCCACCCGAGCCACAGATTTACTTTTACGACCCGCTCGGGGCGCAGTTCCACGCCGTCGGCTATGCCGCATCCGGTTCGGGATCGGGGACGATCCGCAGCATCCTGAGTTTCCAGGACAGGTATGGCGAACCACGGCCCGCGCGGATGAACCTTCAACAGGCGGTGCAGTTCGCACTGCGTCTGCTGATGACTGCGTCCGAATTTGACTCGGCCACCGGCGGTGTAAATCCGGAAGCGCACACTTTTGCGACCATCAAGATCCTGCGCGGGTCCGGCGTTGAAGATGTGACTGCCGAACAGCAGTCCGAACTGCTGAAATCATGACGGAAGAACCATATCGTTGGCTGGAGGCAATCGGGAATCGGCGCGAGTACGTGCGCGAACAGCTGAAGGGCGGATCGCCTGTTTTTGCGGCCTCGCTGCCGGACGGCATCCTGCTGCTCGGTGTCGGCACGGGCCATTCGAAAGTGTTTGAGCTGTTTGACCGCCATGGGCTCGCTGGCCTGGGGCATCCCGCAGACATTGAAAAAATCCGGCAAGCCGCCATTGATGCCGCGCATCTGGAAGCGTTCAATCGCGCCCCCGAGGACGTGAGCCTGCGCCGGCTGATCAGCTTCGGGTTAAGCCCGCAACTTAAAACGAATTTCGAGCAAATATTCAGCGCCCCGTTTCTGGTGGAACTCCTGCTGGTGGAGGCCGGCACTGAGCCGGGCCAGGATCTGATTGCACGACTGCATTTCGACGGTGCGTTTCAACTTCACAGCAAAGGTGTCGTCGTGGCCGCGAGCCAGCCCGAGCCCGAAGCGGCTGCGCAAACGTGGGCGAACCAGGTGCTGGCGGGAAAATCAGACCGCGGCGAGGTTGCCGAAATCCTGCTTCAGGTGTGGTGGTGCCTGATTGAGAACAAACCCTTTAATGACGGGATTCCCGCCGAAGCCGAGCGACGGGACGGCTGGCGGAAGGCCGTTAATGGACGGACGGCGGAGATTGGCTGGCTGGGGAGAAAGGGTGGCCGCCGTGCGCGGTACGAAGCAGTGACCGTCGCCCAGCTCGGCTTATGAACCGGATCGTCGGCCTGGAAACTGAATATGGTTGTTTGACCAGCGACCCCTCCGGGCCGCCCAGCGCCGTCGGCCGGGTTCGCAACTGGATTTTTGAGAAGAACCGCTTCGGCCTTGCGGACATGCACCAGCGCGACTGGGATGAACCGGCTGGGAATGGCGGTTTTCTTTTCAACGGCGGAAGGTCCTATGTGGACATGGGCCACCTGGAGTATTGCACACCGGAATGTCTTTCATTGATTGACCTGCTGCGCTACGATCGCGCCGGGGACGCCATTCTGCTGCACGCGCTCAAAGAAATGCACCTTGCGGAGCAGGTCAGTTTCATTCGCAACAACGTCGATCATTACTCCGGAGCCACTTTTGGCTGCCACGAGAATTATCTCGTTCGGCGCACCGCGCCACTCTCTGAAAACAACGTGCTGGCGTTGCTGGCGTTTTTGACGCTGCGGCTGCTCTTCGCCGGATCGGGCCGGGTGGGTTCGACGCCGGGGGCGGAGTTGCGCGGCGATTTGTTGCGACACGGCGCTGACAGCCATTTTCAGATCAGCCAGCGCGCGGATTACATCAACAACGACCTGTTCGAGTGGGTGCAATTCAACCGCGCCATCATCAACACGCGCGACGAACCCCTGGCCGACGCCAGAAAGTACCGCCGCCTGCACCTGCTTCACGGGGATACGAATGTTTTGCCGACATCTCTCCTGCTCAAGGTGGGCACGACAGCGCTCGTGCTTGACCTGCTGGAACTGGACCAGCTGCCGAAAATCGTTCTGGCCGACGCGGTGATGACCTTTCGCAATTTGTCCCACCAACCCGACGGTCCCTGGCTGGTGCCTCTGACGGACGGCCGTTGCGCGAGCGCGGTAGAGCTTCTTTTTAAATTCCTCGACGCGTCGCGGAGGGAGTTTTTCGGCCGCGACAACGAGACTGACGTTGTCCTCCGGGTCTGGGAGGAAGTCCTTTCCGCGCTGGCGACGCGTCCGGATATTCTGGTCGGCAAGGTTGACTGGATCACAAAGCGGTGGCTGTTCCGCCAGTTTATGGAGCGAGAGAACATCAGTTGGAGCGATCCGTGGCTGAAGGCGCAGGACCTCGAGTTTCATCACATCGACCCCGCGCGCAATTTGGGGATCGCCCTGGCCCAGACGCCTTCCGCCTGGGACCCTCCGTCGGCCGAAATAGCCGACGCCATGCGCTCGGCGCCCGGTAACACGCGCGCGCAGGCGCGTTCCAGGATCATGCGGATGCTCAAAAACCAGCACATCCGCTACTTCGTGGATTGGGAAGTGATCGACGCGGAGGGAGTCAACTCGTTGAACCTGCTCAATCCATTCGATGCGTCGCCTCCGGAAGCAGACAGCTGGGCGCGCCAGCTGAACCTTGTTTGACCTTCAGCGCAGCAACTCCGGTCGCGGAACGGTCGACCGTTTGGTCTCATCATCTGCCTGGTGCCTGTGCTGGCGCTTCAAACCTGAGGCCGCAGGACGGCGCCCAACCGGCGGTTCCTTTTCCGTGATGTAGCCGCGCAAAAACTTTGGCTTGTCCGGGCGGCCGGCTCGACGGTAATCACTCCAAAGGGAATCGGCGACGACCGAATGCGGCAGCCCGGATTCTGTCGTCAAAAACTCAAACAGCCACTCCATCAGACGCGGCAGCGCAATGCCGGACTTGCGTCCGGCCCGCGCGAAGAGCCAGTCGCTCCACCGCATAAACGCCGCGAACGGTGACGGTGTCCCGCTCCAAATCAGCGGCGTGGTCTCCACAAAATTGCCGCTGTTGCCCACGAGATCCCAATAGCGGGCGAAGCGGCGCACCCGTTGCATGTCGACGAAGCTCACAAGTTTGTTCTGCAGGATTTCGTACGGCGGGTCGGGATTGTAGATCATTCCTCATTCAGCGTCGTGGCGAATGATCGGCGTTCCGCGCAACCGTTTGAGAATGCCCACTTGAATCTCCTGGGGACGGAGCGCGATCAGCCGGTCGAACCCGGAGGCGAAGCTCTCAAGCGATTCTCCGGGAAGGCCGGCGATCAGGTCCGTGTGGACATGGACGCCGGTTTGTGAACGGAGAAACCGAAGGTTGTCGGCGAGTTTGGCATAATCCTGCCGACGGCTGATGAGCCGGCTGACCCCGGCATTGAACGTCTGAATGCCGATCTCAAACTGCAGGGCGCCTGCCGGGAATTGTGCGATGAGATGGCGCAATGCGTCCGGCAGACGATCGGGGATCATTTCAAAGTGTACGAACAAACCCGGTCGATAACGCTCGTAGAAGAACTGGAGTATTGCTTTGCTGACGTCCAGGTTCAGGTTGAATGTGCGATCCACAAACTTGAATTGTCGGACTCCGCGACCGAGCAGGCGTTCCATCGCTTCAAGAAAAGCGGGCAGGGGAAACTGCCGCACGGGAACGTTGAGTGACGACAGGCAAAACTCGCAGGTGAACGGACAACCGCGCGATGCCTCCACATAAATGACACGATGCGCCACGTCCTCTTCCGTGTAGAGGTCGTAAGGCAGCACCAGTTCGCTCAAACCGGGACGTTCGGCGGCGATGATTTTATCCGCAGGGCGGCTCCCGGAAAGGATTTTGCGGCAAGCTTCGGCGAACTTCCGGTCTGCTTCGCCCGTGATGACATAATCCGCGAGGCGCGCGATTTCCTGATTCTCGACCTCGAAACTGACTTCCGGCCCACCAATGACAACAACAACATCGGGCCGCAATCGTTTGAGTGCCGCGACGGTTTCGGTCGTCTGCGCCACGTTCCAGATGTAAACGCCGAGGCCGATGATTTTTGGCTGGCGGGCCAGCAGCACCTCCACCACATCGAGAGGCCGCTGCGTGATATCGAACTCGACGAGGCAGGTTTGTGTCCTCAGTTCGCCCAGATTGGCGAGCAGGTAACGGAGACCGAAGGCACTGTGGACATATTTCGCGTTCAGCGTGGCAAGGATGATCTCAGCCATAGGGGCGGCTCAACTTATCACGTTACATCGTCGGTGCGCAAAGTGAATAGCAGAGAGGGGAGCATCCTCTTTGTTCGTATTCCACCGCAGAGACACACGTTCATAACCTGGGAACAAGCGGTGAATAACAAGTGACAAAGTCGCTCTTGACTTCCTTCGAGTCGGGCCGAGTTTGGTAGCGACGGTGCAATCGTATCCGGCCGTCTTTGTTTCGTGAAAAGTCGTTGCCAACAGCTGCCGATTTCATGAACGACCTGCTTGCTAAACCGAATGTCAGTGAATCAACGGCGGCGAGGGAGGGAGTTTTTTCCGCGGTCATCGCTTACGAGGATGCCATGACACGCGATCGTGCGATGCAGGTCTGCGAACGCCTTGTTCAGAGGTTCTGGAAGGACATGGAATTCAATTTCAGATGGTGGCGGTTCGATTTCCTGCGGGATGCTGGATTCGTCCGGCAGGCCGCGCGTCAGGCAGCGGGTTCTGATTTGATATTGTTTTCCGCGCACGCGCGGCGCGAGTTGCCTTGCATTGTTGAAAAATGGATCGAGACCTGGGTGCCGTGGCGGGGTGCGCGCGATGGAGTTCTGGTGGCGATGATCGGCACAGCTGAAGATCAGCTCAGAGGATTGGTCCCGATCCAGGTATATTTGCGCGAAGTCGCGCGGCGCGCCAATATGGACTATCTGTCGCAGGCCGCGGGCGCCTCAGTGAGTGAATTGAACACCTCGATCGAGACCATCACGAAGCGCGCGGAAAAGGTCACTTCGCTCCTGGATGGAATTCTGCATCACGCGACGATTCCTCCGCGTTGGGGAATAAACGAGTAAGCGTGGTTCGACGAGTCGGGTTCGTGGTTGCGAGGGAACCGGGAACACATCTGAACACTCAAGGTGGTTGATTTAACTCACGCGTTCATTAGCATCCAGGCATGAAAGTGCTTCTCCGACTTCGCTCGATACCCGGCGCGCTGTTCGCGATGATATGTGTTGCCTGGCTTCCGACGGGCGGCGCAGCACGCGCGATCGAAACGGCGATGGAGTCGTTACGGACATGCACGCCGATGTTGCAGATAACGATGGCGCAGCGTTTGTCGGCGTCGGACATCGCCATCTGCGAGCACAGCTATCATGCACTGGTTGTCGGCAGTTGGCCGCAGTATTGGAGGTCAGGAGGAAGGCAGTTCAGGGGAAGGGGATTCGATCGAGATCCGCGATGAATTTCACGGTGTGCCTCGCTGAACTTCTCGCAATATTCGGACGAGATCGGGATCGAGTCGAACGGAATTTCAGTGCTCCACTTGCTTCCGGCTCTTGCTTTCGGTGATGATTTTCTGTTCCAGCTCGCGCGGCATTTCTTCGTAGTGGCTGAATTCCTCGGTGTGAATGCCGCGGCCGCCGGTGAGTGAGCGAACCGTGGTGGCGTAGTGGTAAAGTTCCATCGCCGGAACCTGGGCTTTGACCACCTGAAACGAGCCGTCGGTGTCCATGCCCAGAATTCTTCCGCGCCGGCTGGAAAGGTCACCGATCACTTTGCCGAGCGCGTCCTCGTGGACTTTGATTTCGAGGTTGTAGATGGGTTCGAGCAAGCCGGGCCGCGCGTTGGTGAATGCTTCCTTGAACGCTTCCTTGCCGGCGATCTGAAACGAAATGTCGTTCGAATCCACCGGATGCATCTTGCCGTCGTAGAAATCAATCTTCAAATCCACCACGCGATAACCGGCGAGGATGCCTTCCGCGCAGGCCGACAGAACGCCCTTTTCAACGGACGGCACATAAACGCGGTCCACGTTCTGGCCGGTGAGAGTTTGTGTGAATTCAACGCCGGTGTTGCGTGGCTTTGGTTCAATGCGCATCCAGACCTCGGCGAATTGCCCGGCGCCACCGGTCTGCTTTTTGTGGCGATACTTCGACTCGGCCCGGCCCTTGATGGTCTCGCGAAATGGGATCCTCGGCGGGATAAGCTCAATCTCGACTTTATAGCGCCTCTTCAACCGGTCGGTGAGCACGGCAAGGTGCAAATCGCCTTGGGCGGACATCACGGTCTGGTGCAATTCGGAATCCACATGGTAAAGAAACGTGGGATCCTCCTCGTGCAATGCGGCCAGGCCGGTGGCGATTTTGTCCTCATCGCCCTTGGAATTCAGTTTGAGCGCAGCGTGAATGTTGGGTTTGGGATAAACGACTTTGGGAAGCGCAACGATCATGCGCGAACTGCAGAGCGTGTTGCCGGTGTGTGTGTCCTTGAGTTTGACAACCGCCCCGATGTCGCCAGCGTTGAGGCCGTTGACGGGCGTCCGGTTTTTTCCGTTGAGAACATAGATCTGGCCGACTTTTTCAGTGATGCGCCTGTCGCTGTTGTAGAGTTCCCCCCCAACTTTCACGGATCCGGAATAAAGCCGGAAAAAGGAAAGCTCGCCGAACTGGGCCTCGCTCATCGTCTTGAACACGTACAGGACCGGTTCGGGACTCGAGAGGGCGACCTGGGTTTCGTTGCCCGCGGTATCCACAGCCCCGACTTTCTCGCGGTCAACCGGTGACGAGCCGTATTTGGCAATGAAATCCATGAGTCGGGCGACACCGACGTTCGTTTCGGCGGAGGTGCAAAACACGGGAATGAACGACTGCTTTTGCACGGCGGCATGAACTCCGGCGCGCAGTTCGTCTTCCGACAAACTCCCTCGGTCGAAGAATTTCTCCAGCAGCGAGTCATCGGATTCCGCGATGTGTTCGATCAATCGTTTGTGCAGTTGATTGACTTTTTCCGACCATTCTCCGGCAGCCGGCACTTCCTGAAATTTGCCGCTCAAGTCCTTCTGATAAGTGACGATCTCACTGCGCATGACATCGAGGATGGTGTTAAAGCCGGAGCCCGGATTGACCGGCCAGTTCATTGGGAAGACCCGTTCTCCGAAGTGCTCACGGCACTGAGCGAGCGTTTTCTCGAAGTTCGACTGATCCTTGTCCATGGCATTTATCACAATCATCTTCGGAATGCCATATTGCGTGGCGTAATTCCAGACCTGGTCGGTACCAACCCCGACTCCATGATTCGCGTGGATGACGACGAGCGCGAAGTCACCGACGCGCAATGCGCCTAGACCTTCGCTGATGAAGTCCAGGTAACCGGGGGTGTCGATGACGTTGAATTTTTTTCCAAGCCATTCGGCGTGGAGCAACGAGGCGTGGACGGAGATGTGACGTTGCTGCTCGCTTACATGGTAATCGGATACCGTCGTGCCGTTCGCGACGCTGCCCATCCGGTGAATCGAGCCGCTGCACACCAGCATCGCCTCACTCAACATTGTCTTGCCCGATGAGGCGTGTCCGACGATTGCGAAATTCCTGATGTCAGACGATTGATACGTTTGCATGAGTCGAATTGACTGATCCTGGGGCCATGGATATTGGAATGCTTCGGTTCTATCAAACCGGGCCGGGATGGCCAACAAATCTTTACGCCCCGGAATGTTTTTTGCCATTTGCCTTTCAAGATTTGTAGGTTAAAATGAGTTCATCCTATGAAGACCGTGACCGTAGCTGCGTTTAACTCGCCTGCCGAAGCCGAACCGCTGAAGGGCCGGTTGGCAGCGGTTGGCATACAGGCCGAAATTCACAGCGAATCGAAATTGGGTGAGACACTTGATTTCTCTCGCCCGAGGGCCGGTGTGCGAATCGAAGTGCCGAGGGGCGATTTCGAAAGAGCGCTGCGCGTGGTGTATGACTGGAACGTCGCGTCAGCTCCTGAAGGAGCGGCTTCGTCGGCTGTGAATCGCGGTTCGACGGGGGGTGGTGCTCCTCGCCAAAGCGATTCGTGGCGTCCGGCGTGACTCTGATTCGCGGCAAGTGGTCGAAGTCGATGCTGCGATTGCGAAGTTGTGAACAGGTGGTGAATACGTTTTGAATATCTTCGCATTGCAGATCGTCGTACTCCGCCGTATAGAGCATTTGCTTCTTCATTAATGGGGTGAGCGGTCTGCGGGAAACGTGAGAAAAAGTTTTGCAGCTGGCGCACGACCCAGGTGGATTTGAAGGAGAGCAGTCCAAGCATACTGCCCGGACGGATTTGTGTGAAGGACGTGTTATGACAACTGAGTCAACCAGGATGGAGCCGCGAGTCATCGGCGTTGCGCGCGCCACTCGTGACTCGAAGACTGAGCCGGCACCGGGTGCGCACAGGTTGAGGGCGTTGCGCGGCGAACTGGAAGAAGAGCGCAACCACTGGACAGAGCAGGTAGCCGCGATGGTGGAGGAGGATTACCGTCAGCTGATGGCGGATTTGGACCAGGATTAGAACTCCTCACTCGATCGTTTCCCCGTCGCTTCAAAAGCCCGGTCGTGCGGGAAAAAGTGGTTGTGTCCACGGGGGCGATGTCGCAGATTTTGGAGGCGGAATTCATTGCCAGAACCTCATCTATGAACACACTCTATCCTCTTTTTGTCGCGTTGCTTGCGGGTGCGCGGTTGCTCTCCGCAGCGCCATCTGGTGAGGCGCTCGCCCTTGGGTCGCACGCGCCTGATTTCAAACTGCGCGGAGTGGATGGGAAGAGGTATTCGCTTGGAAGTTTCAAGAAGGCGGATGTTCTTGTGATCGTCTTCACATGCAATCATTGCCCGACCGCCCAGTATTATGAAGAACGGCTCAAACAGATTGCGGGCGATTACAAAACAAGGGGCGTTTCTCTCGTGGCGATCAACCCCAACGATCCTGGCTCGATTCGCCTCGACGAACTGGGCTACACTGATCTGAGCGATTCATTTGATGAAATGCGGATCCGGGCAAGGAGCAAAGAATTCAACTTTCCGTATCTTTACGACGGAGAAATGCAGGCGGCGGCACGAGCCTATGGCCCGGTGGCGACGCCACACGTTTTCGTTTTCGACAAGGAGCGTAAACTTCGCTACGCGGGCCGTGTGGATGACAGCGAACGGCCGGAATTCGTAAAGGTTCACGATCTACGCGACGCGATTGACGCATTGCTGGCAGGGCGGGAGGTTCAGTCCAAGCGCACAAAGTCGTTCGGCTGTTCGATCAAGTGGGCGGGCAAAGAGGAGGCGGTCAAACGATACATGCAAAACCTGGCCGCGGAACCGGTAGGTGTGGAGCTAGCGGGCGCGGACGTTTTGAAAGCCCTGCGCGACGGCGCTCCCGGCAAAACGCGGCTCATCAACTTTTGGGCGACATGGTGCGGGCCGTGCATCACTGAGTTTCCAGATTTGGTCACAATCAACCGCATGTACCGTCACCGTGCGTTTGAAATGATCACGGTATCCGCGAATTATCCCGACGAGAGGAATGCCGTTCTTGCATTCCTTCAAAAAAATCACGCATCAGGCCGCAACCTACTTTTTGGCGAGACGGACAAATACAAGCTCATGGAGGCGTTCGACCCCAAGTGGGACGGCGCGCTGCCATATACGATATTGATCGGGCCAGACGGACAAGTGGTCTATCGATGTCAGGACGCGGTTGACCCGTTGGAACTGAGGCGGGCGATCGTGAAATCGCTCCAAGAAGACCGCTTCAAATAAGCGCTTGCGCGGAGGCATCCGCGTTTTCCGACGACTTTGCCATCCGGGAATTGTCAGGTTTCAAAACAATATGCTGGACATTCAGTCAATGATTCTCTAACTGACTGGGTGTCGTAAGTTGTAGTCTCGGTCCGCCTGCAAGGCGGAACATCGGCTTTAGCCGAAACATAGCTTCTGCCTCCATTAGTTGAGTCCTCGCCCAGGGCTTACCCCGATATATTGTGGTTTTTAGGCTTTACTTTACAAGCCGTAGTGTAGTTACTCTGGGCAAATTATGTATCTGAAAAACCTGACCATGCTCGGCTTCAAGTCGTTTGCCGACAAGACGTCATTGAATTTTCAGCCTGGTATTACCGCCATCGTCGGCCCCAATGGGTGTGGCAAATCGAACGTTGCTGACGCGATCCGCTGGGTGCTTGGCGAACAATCTGCCAAAGCGCTTCGCGGTGGCGAAATGGCGGATGTGATATTCAATGGCACTGACGGCCGCAAGCCGCTGGGGATGGCGGAGGTGTCGTTGACGATTGGCGACGTGGACACGGAGCATTTGCTGGCTGCAGGCGTGGAACTGGCCTTCAACGAAGTGACGATCACGCGCCGCGTCTTTCGCGACGGGGGAAGCGAGTATTTTATCAACCGCACGCCGTGCCGCCTGAAAGACATTCAACAGCTGTTCATGGGGACAGGTGTTGGGCGGACGAGCTACAGCATCATGGCACAGGGAAACATTACGCAAATCCTCTCCAGCAAACCCGAAGACCGGCGAATGGTATTCGAGGAGGCCGCAGGCATTACGAAATTCAAGGCGCAGAAGCGCGAGGCACTGCGCAAGCTCGAATATACCGAGCAGAATTTATTGCGTGTCGGGGATCTGATTCGAGAAGTAAAACGACAAATCGGTTCACTCCAGCGTCAGGCAGGCAAAGCGCGCCGCTACAAGCAGTTGATGGTCGAGTTGCAGCATCTTGATACCCAACTCGCGCGGCACCAGTTTGACGTGCTGCAAGCGGAAATTGGCGAGCGGCGGAGTGCGGTCGAAAAGCTTCGGGCCGAAATCGAGGAATGTTCGGAAAACGTGCTCCGTGATGAAAATGAGATCTCAAAAATCCGCGAACACCTGGCGGAGTCCGAGCAGGAGATCAGCGAATCAAAACGGTTGGGGTTGGAGTT
>DATNDF010000506.1 GCA_035607015.1 Candidatus Angelobacter sp.
CTGCAGGTCGTGGCCGTTGCGCACGTCGATTACGTGCCAGCCCAGGGCGCCCATTGCGGCGAACGTGCGTTCCATCGAAAAGGCGTCCTTGGTGATGCGGCCGGAGAGTTTCGTGTCATTGTCCGATATCACAAGCACAAAGGGATTCACGCGGCCTTTCTCTGCCAGTCCGGGAATCGCGGCAAACGCCTCTTTGGCTTCGCCCTCCATTGAAGCACCGTCGCTCACGGTACAAATTGTCACCCGATCGCGTCCCGCCACCCTGTCAGCGATGGCCAGCCCCTGCGACTGCGGAAGCGCGGAACCGAGCGGCCCGTTGCTGAGCAGCACGCCCTCGGGATTCAAATGCGACTCACCGTGACCCGTCAACTGGCTCTTGATGCTGCGGAAGGCTTTCAGGTCTTCGAAAGTCAGGCCACCGAATCCGTAATTGGCCCGAAGAGCGTAAATGCCGTTTTCGGTGTGTCCCGCGTCATTCACGAAATTGAACGCTTCATGCCATTCGCGTCCCTGCACCGAAAACATCACGCCATGGATCGCCGCCATGATTTCCGCGAATGCGGCCGGCCCCCCCCAGTGACAGGCCGCGCCGCCGTTCACGGCGTGAACGTCCATCAACGCGACCAGGGCGCGCGTCGCACGAGGGTCGGCGAGGATCACTTCCCTTCCGGCGCCGTTTTTGACTTTGACCGGATATTTCGGAGTGCCACGCGGAGTGGACGCAAGTCGCGGCTTGAGGTTGAGCGGGGTCAGCGGCGGGGCTTCGACCTTTTGGACGACGGACTTATCTTCGGCCATAGAATTAGCGATTCGAGTGCTTCAAACGAGTGACGTGACTTTAGAATTCAACGGAGAGAATGGAAACAAGAATTTGCCGGCGAGCTCGAGCATTTGCGAGGTCACTTCAGACGCGGGCAAAAGGACTCCGATTGCGGCCCCAGATGCCGACACCTTCAGGCGTTGGTAGCCGCCATTTTGTAAGCCGTCCCCAGGGCCAGAATCATTGCTCCAATCGTAAATGCTCCCAATCCACGGAGCGCCAGAAACATTTTAATGCCGCTGTTTTCTTCCAGATCGTCCGCGCCAAGATTCTTGTTGTACTGGGCCTTCGTGGTTTTGCCGTTCGCCAAATCGCGCAACTCGGGCAATTCCTTGTCGTGAAATTCCTGAACGTCCTCAGCGGCGACGTCCCCGGGCTTTATTCGTTCGCCGTCCTCGGCGGATACCTTCACCAAAAACTGCCGGATTTCCTGCTCTGAGCCCGTGGGGACTTCCTTCACGGCTTTCTTCGCATAATCCACCCGCGCTTCATATTCGTGGTTGATGGCTTTCTTGTAAGTCCCGACCACCTGCTCTTTGGCAATCAGGTACTGGGCGGCGAAAATGCCAAGAAAGGCGATTGCCGCAGTAATGGAACCCAGTTCCTTGCTTCCTTCGTCGCGCCCCAGCAGGCGCGCTCCCAAACCAGCCATGAACCCGACCCCTATCGCCAACAGCTTTATGAAGGACCTTGTGCCCCATTCCGTGGCGTAAAAAATCCCAAGCCACATGCCGACGCCAATCAGAGTCCCCAAAGCCGCGCCCAAAATGCCCAAGCCGAACCTCCCTTTGGCAACCGATGGTTGAGCCACCGACCGGGACGCGACTGCGGCCAGTGGCGAGGGCGTTCGCACAGGTTCCTGCAAATTTGAAGACTGAATCGGGGACGACTCGGATGAGGCTGCGTGCGCTGGTCCTTGAGCAGGAATGCTCAACCGGATCCGGGGTCTGTCGGAAGCCGCAGTTTGGACGTCGGCAGCGGCGGATGTCCTCGACTGACCGCTCAAAGCCTGTTGAATGATCGCGTTCGCCGCAGCCGTCCCGTCCGCGCCGCAGGTCGGACAGCCGACGGGGCCGGGCAGTTGACCATGGATTGGCTCAACATCGAATTTATAGCGTGTCCCGCAGGAACATTGGACTTTGACTTCCATAAAGGTCGTTGCCGCGATGAACAAAGCCGGCCTTTGGGAACATTCTGACGTTGATTCGAAGTCCAGATAACCGACGCGTTTGAGAAACGCAAGCGCAATGTAGCCACTTAATTCTTGCTGAGAATGGAGCCGATGGTTTAGGTTTCGTAAGCGGTTTTGCCAGGGCCCATGGAATGCGGACTTATGAACCCCGCGAGGGCCGGAAGGCAGCAACGGCAGTTTGCTTCGCATCCGCCGTGGTCACCCTGGCATTTTTTGCTTTCCGGGTTTCGGCGCGCGAAAAGGCAGCCGCAGCCCTGCGGACCGTCCGCATCCGGACGCTCAAGAGATTACCAACCGGCATCATGTCGTATCAGGTCATTGCGCGAAAATATCGGCCACAGCGCTTCCGTGATGTGGTCGGTCAGGAGCACGTCACACAGACGCTGGCCAATGCCATCGCTCAAGGCCGCACCGCCCACGCCTACCTGTTCTGCGGCCCGCGCGGCACGGGCAAAACCACGATCGCCCGCATCTTCGCCAAATGCCTCAACTGCACGGGCGGACCAAAAGTGGACTTTGACGACGCCGATCCCCGTTGCCGCGAGATCGCCGAAGGCCGGTCCCTCGATGTGATTGAAATCGATGGAGCGAGCAACCGCGGCATCGAAGAAATCCGTGAACTGCGCGACACGGTCAAGTACGCGCCCGCGGCGTCCCGGTTCAAAATCTATATCATTGACGAAGTCCACATGCTGACCAAGGAGGCGTTTAACGCTCTGCTAAAAACGCTGGAGGAGCCGCCCGCTCATGTGAAATTCATGTTCGCCACCACGGAGCCCGAGAAGGTGCTGCCGACGATTCTCTCCCGCTGCCAGCGATTTGATCTACGGCGGATCCCGACCGCGCTGATTGTCAGACATCTCGCCCTTATTGCGGGGCAGGAAAAAGTGAGCGTCAACGAAGCCGCGTTGCACGCCATCGCCCGGGGCGCCGACGGCGGAATGCGCGACGCGGAATCCACTCTCGACCAGCTCATCAGTTTCTGTGGCGAAGCCATCACGGAAGACGACGTACTGTCAATGTTCGGCCTGGCGGCACAGAACCAGATTCTTGATTTATCCCGGGCGATTCTCGCTGCAGAAGTGGAGGCCGCATTGCGGCATTTGAACGACCTGGCCAACCACGGCAAGGACCTCGCGCGACTGCTGGCGGATTTGCTGGGTCATTTCCGGAATCTTTTGATTTTTCGGGTCTCGCGGGGCGACCTCAAACTGCTCGATGTTTCCGAGACCGAACAGGCGTCGCTGTCCGAGCAGGCGAATGGCGTCACCAGCGACGCATTGACGCGCATCATGGAAGTTTTGACGGATTACGAAATCCGCCTGCGCGACGCGGCGTCGAAGAAAATCCTGGTTGAAGTCGCCCTTCTGAAAGCCATTGAAGCGCGCAATGCCACCAGTCTGGACACGGTTCTTCAGCGGTTGCAACAATTGCGTGGTGATGCTGCGACGACCGCCGTTGACGCGCCGGCTCCAACGCACGCCCCCGTCTCCATTCCCAAAGCTCCCACACCAGCCCGCCCGGCTGACCCGGTCACCGCCCCAGCGGCGTTCGTGACCGGCGCGGTCGCTGCCGCCGGACCGGACCTGGACGAGCTTTGGCGCAACGTGGTGGACGCGGTAGGCCGGGCGAGTCCGTTCGCGCGCAGCTATCTGCTGGAAGCGCATCCGGTCTCCTTCAACAACCGCCTGCTGATAGTCGGGTTCGATCCTGAGTTTGCCGATCATCTCGAACTGGTGGACAGCGCGAAGAACCGGACGCTCGTCCAGACCAAACTCAGTGAATTTGGATTCTCAGATGCGCAGGTAAAATTCATCAAAGCGTCGGCGGACCGGGTTCGCCCGACGCAACCTGCCCCGGCCGTCCCGCCGCCTGCGCCTGCCGCGCCGGACCGACCCGCGGTTTCCGGGACCTCCAAAGAAAAGCCCCGGCCCTCTCAGGACAAGTCCAGACCCGGGCCTGTTCCGTTCACCAAGGACGACTTCAAGAACGATCCCCTGATTCAGAAGGCGCTGGAAGTTTTCAAAGGCCAGATAGTCGAAGTACGGGCGTGATGGCAAGATTTGATCAGCAACCATAACTCGTTATGTCCACCATCGGAAAATTGATGAAGCAGGCAACGCGCATCCAGCGGCAGATGGAGGAAGTGCAGGCGCAACTGGCGGCGCGAACGGTCGAAGCCACCAGTGGCGGCGGCGCTGTCAAGGTCGTTGCCCGGTGCGACGGCACCATTGCCGCGATCACGATCGATCCGCAGGCGATGAATCCGGCCGATACCCAGCTCCTCGAAGACCTGATTATCACCGCGGCCAACAACGCCCTGGGCCAGGCAAAGGAAATATCCACCGCCGAAATGGGCAAGGTCACCTCCGGTTTCAGCCTGCCGGGTCTGATGTAAGCAACAATGCGCTGTCCGCGGCCGCCCCCTCCCGAGAAATGCGCGACGCGCGACACTCCCCATGCCTTCACTTCCCGAGCCTGTCAGCGTATTGATTGCCGCGCTGAACAAATTACCCGGTGTCGGGCCGCGCTCGGCGGAACGAATCGCGATTCACCTCGCGCAAGCCGGGGCGGATTCCGTCCGGCAGCTTGCGCAGGCGATTTTGACAGCGCGTGAAAAAATCCACTCCTGCCGAACTTGTGGCGCGTTGACCGAACGCCAGCCCTGCGCCGTGTGCGATGATCCGCGCCGCGACGGGTCCATTGTCTGCCTGGTGGAACAACCGACCGACGTCATCAGCATCGAGAAATCCGGGGCGTTCCACGGCAAATATCACGTGCTCGGTGGCAGGATTTCGCCGCTCAATGGCGTCGAGCCGGAAGATTTGAGGATCGCCGAACTCGAATCGCGGCTGTCAAAAGAGCCGATCCGAGAAATTATCATCGCGCTGGGCACAGACGTCGAAGGCGACGCGACGAGTTTCTATCTGGCCAAACGGCTGGCTGCGAAAGGCGTGCTGACGACACGCATCGCGCACGGACTTCCCGCGGGAAGCGGGCTCGAATTCGCTGATGAACTGACATTGAGCCGCGCGCTGGAAGGACGACGTGAAATCAAGTAGCCCCGCCAGACCCCGGGTCGTCATTTTCGACCTCGGCAAGGTCCTTGTGGATTTCGATTACAGCCTGGCGGCGCGGAGAATCGCGGCGCAAGGCACGCTGCCCGCTGACGCCGTGCAAAGATTCATTGACCATTCCCCGCTGCTGTTTCGATTCGAGACCGGGCAGATCACCCGTGAGGAATTCTTTGCCGAAGTGAAATCAGCCGCGGGATTTTCCGGATCGTTCGATCAGTTCAGCAAATTTTTCGCGGATATTTTTGCTCCGATCGGGCCCATGGTGGAGTTGCACGCCCGGCTGCGGGCCGCGGCGGTTCCGACGTTTATTTTCTCAAACACCAATGAGCTTGCCGTCGGTCACATTCGGAAAAACTTTCCGTTCTTCAGCCGTTTCGACGGCTACATTCTGTCATACGAGCACGGCACGATGAAACCCCACGCTTCACTGTACGAGGTGGTCGAGCACGAAACCGGCTGCCGGGGTGGCGAATTGTTTTACGTTGATGACCGGCCGGAAAATCTGGAGACCGCCTCGGACCGGGGCTGGCAGGTCGTCCTCCAGAAGAATCCCGGCGCAACGCGCAGGGCAATGAAGGCGGCGGGTCTTCCGGTCTGGCGCGATGTGCCGTATCATTCCGTTTGACTCAAATGGCCAAACAATTTGTTCATCGGGAAATCAGCGTCCCCAATTGACAAGAGCCGGTCGGCGAGGCCGTTCAACGCCAATCGCGTCATGCGGAACCGCTCGGCCAGAGTGTCGAAGACCGCGTCCAAGTCGTATTTTTTGGCCAGCCGGTGGCCGCCTGCGGCGCGAAAATTTGCCCGGCCGAGTTCTTCGTAATATTTCAGGTCGGGTGCGCCCTTGTGTTCGGCACGATACCGAATCCGCTCCGGGAAAACGCCCGAGAGAAACAGCGAATGGTTGCCGATGTGGGTGCGGATACAGAAAGCGGTTGGGTCATCCGCCGTCTGCAACGCGCTTACCATTTCAAAAAAGTAGTCCAGTGGTTCCGGCCTTCCCGGCACGACGCAACGCGCGCTCTCGATCCGCGAATACTCCGCCAGCACTTCGGCAACGTAGTCCGCCACCACGCGGTCTCCGATGCCGGAACGTTTAAACACGTGGCGGACGAGCACGTAAAAATAAAAATGCGTCGAGACCTTCAGACAGCAGCGTTGCTCCAGCAACGCGCGAAGCAGGATTTCGTCGTCCAGAATCAGGTCGCGCGTGTCTTCGTCGGCCAGCAATTTGACCAGCGTCTCGGCGGAACCTGCGCGCGGTCCGAGCGCCAGCACGATAAAGTCAACGTCTTCCGCCGTGAACTGAACCCGGCAATTGGGTTGAATTACGTTCATAACTCACATTTACACCGGTTGTCCGTTCGATGCGAGGCGCCTGGCCACGAAGACCGGCCTCGCCCGCGTCGCAGCGATTCAAAGCATAATTGATTCCACAAGTCGGGGCGAGAAGGACGCGATGCGCGGGGAGCCGGGCAGAAAGTGAGAGCGCTGCCAATCGGACGTTGCCAACTTTGAGTAATGGCATACTTTCAGTCCAAAACAGCCATCTTTGACACCGGGCATTAACAAAATCAGCTCTGCATGACAAGCGCGGAATCTACCCTGTCAATCATCCCGGCGCGCAGCCGCCGCCAGGCGATGGACTGGAGTCTGGTGCTGATCAGCCAGGGGATCGAGACCGTCATTCAGGAGTCCGACGGCAGTTGGGTGCTCCTGGTTGATCCACAAACACGTTCGCGCGCCCTGTCAACCTTGCGCCAGTACCAAATCGAAAACCGCGGATGGAGCTGGAGACAGAGGATGCCCTGGCCGGAAATCACGTTCCACTGGGGTGCTCTCGCGTGGTGCTTCGCCCTCGTTGCCTTTCACTGGTTGAATACCGCTTCCGGGTCGCGTCTTGAATCCGCCGGCTCGATGGACAGCGTCGCTGTTGCGCAGGGATCGTGGTGGCGGCTCTTCACTGCAACCATGCTCCACTTCGACCTCGCCCATCTTATGGCGAATCTGACAATCGGCCTCCCGGTGATCGGCCTGGCCATGGGACGCTACGGCCCCGCTTGCGCATTGCTGGCCGCTTGCGCGGCGGGTGCCTTTGGGAATATCGCGAGTTTTCTGGTGCACACCCATCCTTATCACGGCCTCGGCGCCTCCGGCGTTGTCATGGGCGGGCTTGGACTGTTGGCCATCCAATCGCTGTCGCTCAGATTTAAAAATCGCATGTCATCGAATTACATTTTCGTCGGCGCAATCAGCGGCGTCATGCTGTTCACGCTCCTGGGACTCAACCCGGCCAGTGACATCACGGCACATCTCGGCGGTTTCATTGGCGGATTAGCGCTCGGCGCAGTGATGGCTTTGGTCCCACAGAAAAAGCTTCTGGCCACGGCCACAAACATCATTTGCGGCGGCGCACTGGCCGGGTTGATTGCGCTCACCTGGACCCTCGCGCTCGAACATGCCGCGCCGGTTCCCTGATGGTGACGCCGCCCGATATGACACTGCGACACACTCGTTGGCTGGCTGTCCTGCTGGTTCTTCCATTCGAACCGCTGCCCGCCGGCCCGCCGCATCATGGACGGCAATTCGTCGGCCTTGAAGACTTCTCCCGCTTCACGAAAAGCGCGGGCGAATCGACGAACGAAACCATGTTCGTTTCGCCCGAAATTATTTCCGACATGAAGTGGGACGAGCTCATCGTCTCTTGGAACACCGACGCGGCCGGGGGAGCGGATCTCAGAATAGAAGCGCGCGCCATCTATCCCGGGCATTCGACCAGGTTTTACACGATGGGAGTCTGGTCGGATGACCTGGAAAATCATCAGCGAAGGAGCGTCAAAGGCCAAAGCGACGGTGATGGCGAAGTACTCACTGACACACTCAGATTGAAATTACCGTGCGAGCGGGTCCAAATAAAACTCGTTGTTGATGGTCGCGGAGCCGCGCTTCGCCCACCGGTAAAATTTCTCGGGCTCTGCTTTTCCGACACGAGGCACGATCCGCCGGCCCTCCCGCCCAATCACGCCGCCTGGGGAAAAATCATCACCGTGCCCCAACGATCGCAACTCGACTATTCCGAAGGCGAACAGTCGTGGTGCAGTCCCACCGCCACCTCGATGATCCTGGCTTACTGGGCCGACAAATTGAATCGCCCTGAATTGAACCGGTCCGTGCCCCAAGTGGCTGCGGAGGTTTTCGACCCGAACTGGCCCGGCACCGGCAACTGGCCGTTCAACACCGCTTATGCTGGTTCATTCCCTGGAATACGCGCGTGTGTAAGCCGCTTTAGCGATGTCTCGGAGCTGGAAGACTGGATCACCAGCGACCTGCCGGTCGCGCTGTCGGTTGCCAACTCAATCTTGAAAGGCGCGCCACCGCGCGAAGGGCCCGATGGCCACATCGTTGTTTGCGTTGGCTTCACAAACGAGGGCGACGTCGTGGTCAACGATCCCGGAACACGGCAGCAGATCCGGCGCGTCTTCCCGCGCAGCAACCTGGTGAAAGCCTGGGCGCATTCGCATAACACTGTCTATTTGATTCACCCCGAAGGCGCTGACACTCCAAAAGACCGGTTTGGTCATTGGGTTTCTGAAAAAAAGAGACAGTAGAATGGTCGGGGCGGTGAGATGCTTGAACCTAGTCAGAGCATTTCGGATCGTTTTGGCAGAAGTGGGTTCCAGGTCCGCCTTTATTGACCGTATTTGCGCTTTGCTCTTTACCCTCTCACGCCACCGTTCCGCCCCAATCCGAAACTTTTCTGTTAGGAATTGCCAAATCCAACACCGACATTCCCTGCAAATGTAAAGTCAGTCCGGCTACGCGGCTCACGTATCACTCCAACGATGTCCACCAAATCGAGGCGCGGCCGGTCGCCAACAGAAAACAAAATGCAGGCGCCTCAAGGCATGCGGAGCCGGTAGAATTTGCCCAGCATGGCCGGATCCAAGGCGTTGGTGAAGGCAAGTTGCCCCGTGGCATCAAAAGCACTGGTCACCACCGGCGTCCAAGTGTTCAGTGGCTGCGCGCAGTTTGTCGCCATCAGGAATGTGCAGGAGGCTCTGGCTGGGCCCGTGCTCCTGAGGACCAACCGGCCTCCGACCACGGTGAAGGAGTCAATGTGGGGAGAAGGAAGTACGACGGGCAGGTTCACGAGAGCCCCGACCGACGGCACACCCTTGCTGCTGACAAGGAAAAGCAAGTAGTAACCAGGCGGAGCCAACTTCGAATTGGCCGGCGCCCGGACGTTGATCCCCCCCGGTGCCACCTGCAAATCGCAGTTGAGGAAACGTTGGTTTTGGTTGAATGAATGCGTGACCGACCCGAGGCCGATGAGCGACACGGACGAGATGATCGAGGCATCCGGCGTGGTTACCAGGAAATTACTACCGTAGGACAGCGTCGAGGGCGTCGCGGTAATTGTCGGCCGTGGACCTTTGAACAAATACGGCGGCGAGAAGACTTCCCCCGAGAGTTGGTCTACAACATCGAGATCTCCGCCGCCACCCGCCACCAGCACCCGCGCGTCCGGAAGGAGCAGTGCGGTGGAATGATACAACCGCGGCGTTTGCATGCTGGACCGCGTGGTCCATGCCTCAGTCACCGGCGACCACATTTCCGCGGAGAGCACAGCGTGGTTGGTGTCGAAGCCGGTTCGGTCCGTCCCTCCACCGGTGCAAAGAACATTTCCATCGGGCAGCATGGTCAGGTTGAGAAAAGACCGGGGGGTGGCCATCGAGGCGGTCGGTCTCCACGCCGGATTGGGCTGGGTCAGATCCAAGACGAAGGCGGTGGCCACCGATAAACCCGGAAGGCCATCGTCGGATGCCGAACCGGCCTTCATGAACTTTCCCGGCTGGAACATCGCCACGCTGCCGCCTTCAATCACGCGGTTATCCAGAATGGTCCATGTCTGAGTGGCCAGGTCCAGCACTTGGGTGTCTGACGCCACTTCCGATGTACCGACCGAGATCAGCCGGCCGTCGGGCAGCACATACATAAACGGATACACCGGCAGTGCATTAGACGCTTGTGTGAGTGGAGTCCAGGTGTTCACGACAGGATCGTAGATTTCGGGAATGGCCGCAATGTCGTCGTACCAATTCTGATCGCCGGAGGTCGCGAGGATGCGACCGTCGGGAAGGACGGTGCAGGTGGCATACCAGCGCTTGTATGTCATTGGCGCCGCCTGGCTCCAGGACCGAACAGCCGGATCGAACAAGTCCACCTCGGTGAGCCCCAACCCACTTGTCCGGTCCCACCCGCCAAGTGTGATGAATCGGCCATCAGGCAGGAACGTGTGCCCGGCGCACAGGAGGTCCACCCACGGATTTGGGACAGAAGTGAACAATCCCGTCACTGGATCCCAGACGCTCGCCGTCGGGCCCGTTTGCCAGGTGAGCACGCTACCTGTTTTCAGGAGGTGCACGTGGATAGGAATCGCAGGCCACGGCAGGACGCTCGACCATTGACCGACCACGGAGGGATCGCCCGCCCAGAGCGAGAAAGGCCGGGCAACGACCAAAGCGGCCAAAGAGATAAAACTCTTCAAATGAAGTCTCATGGAGACCAGATTACCCAATCGGGAGTGGTCGCCAAAAGAACCATGCCCAGACGTAGTCCCGGCTGGGCTGCTTGCATTATCAAGGAACGCACTCCCGCAATTGTCAAAGTTACCATAAACAAATCCGATATTTTTCAGCCCTATTGTCGCTGGTTTCTGCGATCTGTCGATGGGGGGAAGCCCCCGACCTACGAGACCAAGGCCGCTTCGCCGCCCTTCGTGACACGGACCTGGTTGACTGGCGATCGTGCGTCTTTGATAACCTTGGGCGACATAGCGGGGCGGTCGCAGCCATGACCGGAAGCGATCCGGGTGTGCAGAGTGAAAGAGCCTCCCACAACACTCGTGGTTAACCGGGACAGTGCCACGAGGCGGGCAAGGCGTTTGGCTGTTCAGTCTGACGCAGGTGAGATATACTTCATTTGAAGCGTTCGTACCTGCATGTCAAGGCCGAAGGCCGAATGCGTCAAAGGAGTGATCGAAGGCGAAATGAGAATCGCCTACTGGCTGCAAGCATATGCAACAGGAAGCGCCTATGACTGCCAAGTTTATGGAGGCGAACCAGGATCCACTGCGTGCAGACGTGCCAGTAGTCTAGCGAATGAGTATGCCAAGGCGCTCGATGCCCTTACGAAGGCACTTGGGAAATGTTATGAACTGAAGTAAGAGTGAAAAGTTATTCATATGAAATCGAATATCAATAGGTTCGGGCTTTTGCTTTTGACGACGACGCTTGTTCTTGTGGCCGATAAAGACACCAAGAATCATGCTCCGAGTGCTGATGCGATCGTCATAGTCCTCAAGAACGGGAGTTTCTGGTCAATTAAGAAGTTGAACGAGGTGGCACTGAAGTTTCTTGAGGAGAAAGGTAGCATGAAGGAATGGCCGGAGAGCAGTCCTTTAGTCAGGCTTTATCCCGATGATCGCACGAAAATGTGCGAATTCATTTACAAGAAGGGATTTGATCAACCTGTGTGGTATGTGACTATTGGGTACGATGGAAAGGTCACGGACTTCAAGGAACGTGTCGCACGCGAAGCAACTTTTGAGGCTCCGACGCCGAGCGACGCTCCGAAATGAGTGCTGAAAGGTTCCGAGCTCTCGACATCGGGAATCGTTGTTCTACCTCCCGACAATCGACCAAGTGGACGATCATCGGAAGATGGGAGAGCCGTGACTCGGAAGCGTGAAGCGAGCAAAGAACGAACGGACAATTGGAAGTGAACTTCAACCTGAGAAACGGTTTTGCGCATCTTCTAGCTCCTAAATCCGCACAGTACTTGGCGTTTCTGGCTGGAGCCGTGCAGAAAGAGATGCCCGAGTGGCAGGATGTGAACGTTGATTTAGGACAATAATACAACACCAAGAATAAGAACCGGCAGAACTTCAGTTATGAAGTGTCCCACCAACGGGGTCAGGTCATAGGCACCTGTGCCCCATGCTGTAGACGGCATATTGCCATATTGAGACCAAAGATTAGGCCAATTCCTTTCAAGGAAACTCTTGGCGGCTAGCTCTCCGACCTGTTTTATGCGTCTCTCCATCGCCCATACGAACTCCTGATTAACGTTCAAAAATCGCTCTCCAAAATATGCCATCCCTTCATCCCACCGATCCGCCAAGTCCCCGTACGTATCTGGCCAATGAAAGACCAAATCGTTGCGGGCATGAATCATTTCGTGGACCATGGTTTGGGGACTACTCAGCACCGTTCCGATATACATGGTATGTGTTTTGAAGATGTACAGCGCGCCTCTGTTTCCGACTCTGTTCGCATCGACAACGACATTTATGTTGGGCACTAGCGATCCAAGGTTGTCCAGAAGCTTGTCCAAGTCTGTTGTTTTTACGGCGTCCGATTGGCCACTTCCCACCCTCTCCTTTGCGACTTGGAGCCAGTATAAAACCGTCTGCTGGTTCGCGTCTAAAAGTCCCAGGTAGTCGATCGTGTTGACCGTGCTATTGTTAACGATCAAATAGCGATCAGCGCCATTGTTTTCCCCAACAGGATCCCGGCTGAGCCATCTTCCCGTGTTCGGGTTGTAGGAACGATAACCATAATAAACCATGTCGCTCTCATCATCCGTGTATTTCGTCGAGAACCGGAACGGTGATTGATTGTTCGCGTTGGGTGTCAGGCGGATCGTCTCTCCAAAGGGGCCATACTCGAAATTCCCGGTGGTCGTCCCCGTCGTCGCGTCAATCAATCCCGTCACGTTCCCGTTCCCGTCATACGCCACGAACAACGTGTTCGTGCCCGTCGGCTTGATGGCCAGCAGTCCGCCCACACCTCCGGCTCCCTGTTCACTGCCACTCAGGTCCAGGCCCCAGAGGTAACTGCGAATCACTCCATTCGTGTTGTTCAATTCCGCGATCAGGTTCCATCCATCATACAGAAACCGGTTCGTGCTCGCCGCCACATACGCGCTCCCGTTCCACGTCGAGACAATCTTCTGGATCCTTCTCCCCTGGTAATCGTAAGTGTAGTCCAGTTTCTTCTTCGCGCCACT
>DATNDF010000507.1 GCA_035607015.1 Candidatus Angelobacter sp.
AAGGTCCAGCGCCCAGAAAACAGGATCCACAACGTGGCACGTCCAGTCGCCGATGGAGCCGGATCCGAACGGCGTCCAACCCCGCCACGTGCCGGGTTGGTAGAGCGGATGGTAAGGGCGGAACTGCGCCGGCCCAAGCCACAGGTCCCAGTCGAGCGTGGGCGGAACCGCGTGCTGTTCGGAGAGCCGCGCGAGCTGGCCCATGTGCGAATTCACGGCCCCGGTGTAAGCATGCACCGTGTGAACGTTTCCAATGGCGCCGTCCCAGATCCACTCGCAGAACGTGCGGATCGAATCGAACGAATGACCCTGGTTGCCGAGTTGCGTCACGACCTTGTGGTCGTTCGCGGCCTTCATGAGGGCACGGACCTCGTAGATTGAATGAGCGAGCGGCTTCTCACAGTAGAGGTGTTTTCCGCGTTTGATGGCGGCCATCGCCGCGACTGAATGAGTGTGATCGGGCGTGGAAACGACGACGGCATCCAGCGATCTGTCCACTGCGTCAAACATTTTGCGGAAGTCGCGAAACTTTTTTGCCCGGGGAAATTTCGCTGCGGCGGCGTTGAGCCGCCCCTCGTCCACGTCGCACAGCGCGACGATGTTCTGGTCGCGGAGCGATCCGAGATTGTCGCCGCCGCGTCCGCCGACACCGATGCAGGCGATGTTCAGTTTTTCACGGGGCGGCGTCCGGCTGCTTGCCGCGATTGCATGGCGCGGCGCAATGGCGAACGAGGCAAGGGCTGCGCCGGTTCCACCGATGAATCTTCGCCGGGAGATTGGTTTCACATCATCACGCATAAAATGCCTTCCATCCGGGCGTGTCGCCGGGAATTGTCTGCCGATAGTATTCCAGAGCGAGCGATGGCCGCCAACCGGGAATTTCGGCTTGTAAAATAACTTTGACGGATTCGCCGGGCGGGATCACCTGTTGCGCGTCCGGGACGGGGCGCGCTCATTGGCTGAGCGTCCTGCCCACCGCCGCCTTCATTTTTTCCAGGCCAGACCTTACGACTTCGGTGGCGTCCATTCCCCAGTATTTCCGGTTGAACAACTCCAGCGACAGCACTTTTTGCCCGCCGATTGACCGCAACGCGCGTAGAATTTGCATCACAGGCGCCACGCCGTCGCCAGGAAAGACGCGGAAACTGTCGTCAATTGTTTCGCGCGGCGGCTCGGCCGGGTAGTCGTTCATGTGCAGAACATGGACCGCGTTTCCGTTGAGCAGTTCAAGCCCGTGATAATCGGAACCCCCCTTGTAAAGATGGTAAACGTCCACCAGGACGCATGCCCTGGGATGGCCCGTCTCAATGGCTGCGCCCGCGCATTCGCCGAGCCGGTTGAGGTTTTTCGAGAAGCCCCAAAGCTCGAGCTGCGGCACGACGCCGATCCGGTCACCGGCCTCAAGGAGCGCGCGATAACGTTCGGCGGCCTTCAACAAGCCCAGCCCCGGCACATCCGTCGCACCGGCAGGCGGCGCCGCCAGTCGTTTGCCGCCGATCTGCGCGACGAGGTCCATTTCGCGTTTCGCCTGCTCCATTCCCTTCTCGCGCTTTGCGTCGTCGTCCACGATCCATTGCGGAAAACCGATCGCGCTTTCAACCGCGAGGCCGGCATCAGCAATCCGTTTTTTCAGATCCGGCAACGAGCCGCCCTGCTTCCTGTATTCGTCAATGGAATCGACCCACGGCTCAATCGCCTGATAGCCCGCTTTGGCCGCGGCCTCAATTTCTTTGACGATCCCCAGTTTTTGTCCGCGGATCGTGGCGGTATTGAGACAGAACACAAAACCGGCGTGGTTGCTGGCGACGGATGCGCTGGATTCCGCCAGCGCGGTTGTTCGACTACCGCCGCCGACCAACGCAGCGCCAATCAATGCTCCGGTTCGGGCGACTGCTTCACGTCGGGAGAATTTTTGCGTTGTAGTGGTCATGGACTCAATTGAAAGCAGGGTTGTATTTGTTTGCAAAACTGTCGCCACATTCTCGTCCGGTTTCAAACCAATTATCACTGGCGGAATGGGCCTCCCAGTGGCTCTGGTGAAACGTGGGTAGGATTCATCTCTCTTTTCGCCGGACGCGGAACTCCGTGACCCGCGCCCAATGTTCGGCCTGCGCCGGGCCCTGATAAAATTGCAGACTTATCTTTGCGCCGCCGTTTCCAGGCAGGTCGCATTGGCCGGCGTCGCGCCAATCCTTCGCGTCCGGGGCGCGAAACTGGCCCCGGATCTGATTGCCTTTCACGAGAAGCCGCAGGCGCACCGAGGCCGCATCCAACGGAATGATGGCGATCGTGCGGGTCCGGTCGTTCTCCTCCCGTCCCATGACAATGCTGAGTTTTCCGTCCACAAGTTCGCGCCCGATCTTCACCATGTGGCTGTCGTCAAAATACCAGACGAGATCCACCTGTTCGTATTGCTCGGTCGGCGCGCTGGCCACATTCACGGAGACTTCGATTTCGCCCTTCGTTGCATCCGGCGCCGGCCGCAGCAGAACGTTCCGGGCATCGTTGGCGGGGCCCCACATGTTGCCCGGCTCGATCCGGACCTCCAGCCCGCGTTCACTCGCGCGCCAGTGATCGCGGTGTTCGCGCAACCAGGACCATCCCTCGCCCGGTTTCCCTTTGAAGTCATCCTGAAACAAAAGCTCGTCCGCGCGACAAATCGTGACGGCGAGCGCCGTGCACACTAGAAACAAATATGGAGATGACTTCATGGAAGTTGCCCGGTTCTGGAGTTTATCAGCGTCAAAATCGAACAAGCCGGTCCTTCCGTCCGGAAATGCGACGCGCGGTCACGCGGAATCCGCCCGCCGCGCCGCCTATTGGCCGGAGGCGGAGCGGATGAAGCGCGCCAGGTCGGCCTTTTGTTTTTTCAGGTCGGCGAGGTTCAGATACATCATGTGACCGGCCGTGTAATCGTCCAGCGTGATGTTTTTAGCAAGGGTGGGATCAATGCCGAGGTGGCCGAACGTGTAGTGCGTGGCGAACCAGGGCGTGGCCATGTCGAAATAGCCGCTGGAAACGTGAACCTTCAAAAACGGGTTGCGCGTAAGGCTCTCCGCGAGCGTCTCGGCGACGTTGAGATACCGGTTTTGTTCGCCCCAGTTCCATGGCTGGACGTTTCCGGTGAGAATCTCGTAAGGCAGGTCGCTCTCGTATTTCAGTTCGCGGCGCACGTAATCGTTGAATGTCGCGGTGAACGTGCCGTAAACCGCCTCGCCGCTCGGGTCGTATTCCATCGTGTCATTGACGCGATCGCGCACGTACCCTTTGTAGCGGCTGTCGAAGCGACCGATCACGCGTCCTTCCGCGCGCAGGAGCTCCTCCGCAAACCGCGCCAGCGGCACGCGCAGGTCCGCGCGATCAACGTATTCCTCCGAAAGCCCGGTGAAACGCGCCAGTTCCTTCACGATCTTTTTGCGTTTGCCGGACGGCAGCGACGCCCCCTGCAGCAGGGCGTTGTTGTAATCCTCTTCGGCGAAGGACTGCGCCCTGGCGGCGACCTCGGCGACCGGCAGTTTCTGCAGGTCGGCGGGAAGTTTCTTGTGATACCATGCCGTTGTCGCGTAGCTCGGCAGATAGAGGACATAAGGAAGGTCGTTGCCGCGGGAGAACGAAATCGTTTCAAAGTTGAGCACGGTGGAGACGAGCATGATGCCGTTCACGTTCATGCGGTGCCGTTCGCGCAATTCGCCGGACAGGCCCGCGGCGCGGGTGGTGCCGTAACTCTCGCCGATGATGAACTTCGGCGAAGCCCAGCGCGTGTTCCGCGTCGTGTAAAGGCGGATGAATTCGGCGACGGAACGGAGATCACCCTCCACGCCGTGGAATTTCGAGGCGTCGGCGGGCTTGACCGCGCGGCTGAAACCGGTACTGACGGGATCAATGAACACGAGATCGGTCTCGTCCAGCAGGGAGTATTGGTTGTCCACGGTCCTGTAGGGCGGTGGGAGCGGACTGCCGTCCTCCTCCAGAACAACGCGGCGCGGACCGAGCAATCCCATGTGCATCCACACCGACGAGGAGCCGGGGCCGCCGTTGAATGAAAAGGTGATGGGGCGTTTCGCGGAGTCTTCCACGCCATCCTTGGTGTAGGCGATGTAGAAAATGGCGGCGGTCGGTTTGTCCTCGTTGTCGCGAAGCAGAATCGTCCCGGCCTTCGCGGTATAGTCAATCTTCTGGCCGTTGATGGTGATGCTGTGCTTGCTTTCGACGAGCTTCTCCTTGGGCTCACTCGATTTCGACTTCTCCTTGTCGGATTCGGTGGAGTTTTTTTCGGGCGCTTTTTCACGGGCCTTGTCGTCAGGGCGGGCCGGTGATTCCGCGGCGCGGCAGATGGCGAGCGAACCTGAAACGGCGAAGGCGAACAGCAGGGGCTTGAACATGCGCGGATGATGGCGTTGAGATGAAACGAAGGCAAACCGAAACGCAGCCGCGCCGGGTTGATCCCCTCTTTCGCCGGCGCGTAATGATTTGTTCGTTTGCCAAACCGGACGGCATTGACTATACAGCGCCGTCGAACCGCCGACCGGCTATGTTTTGGACGCGCAAGAACAAAGAGGAGCATCGTTACTACCTTTTGCCGGGCATGGGACGGTCGAACCGCAAACGCCACCAGCAGTTCGTGCGGTGGGCAATCGTCGTCGGCGCTCTCGCCTCGGTCGGTTTTGCGTATCTTCTCTATCTCCTGAGCCAGACACACTGACGCGCAAAACGAAGCGTGATTCGGCTGTCACCTGACACGAGTGCGTTTCACCCATTCACCTTGCAAAAACGTCCCGGCTGAAAATACTTCGTTGGATGACAAAGCAGCCCGGCGGAACGCCGTTGTTTCTTGGCATTGAAGGAGGCGGCACGCGCACCCTGGCCCTGCTCGTGAATGAACGCGGCGAAGTCGTCCGGCGGATTGAAGCGGGCCCGGCAAATCTGCGGCTGCTTGACGACGGGGAACTGATTCAGCGTTTGCGGGATATCGGCAAAGAGGCGCCCGCTCCGTGCGGCATTGGCATCGGAATGGCCGGCGCCCGCACGAAAGCCGACCATGACCGAATCCGCCGCGCAGCCGCTCGCGTCTGGCCCCGAGTCCCTTGCTTTGCGACGAACGATCTGGAAACGGCGTTGATGGCGGCCACTGATGAAAAGGGCGATCCTGGTGCGACGCGCGTTCTTGTCCTGAGCGGCACCGGCTCGTGTTGTTTCGCCCGGGCCAGAAGCGGCGAGACCGCGAAGGTTGGAGGCTGGGGCCACATTCTCGGTGATAAAGGGAGTGGCTTTGAGATCGGCCTGCGCGCACTCAAAGCCGTGGTTTATTATTTCGATTGTGACCGCACCTGGTCGAGGCTCGGGCGGGGAATTCTTCGCAAACTCCAGCTCAACGAACCGGACGATTTGATCGGCTGGGTGCGGGGCGCCGGTAAGGATGAAATCGCGGCCCTGGCGGTCGAGGTCTTCGACGCGTGGGCCGGGCGTGACTCGATTGCCTCCGACATTCTCGAGGGCGCGGCCTGGGGCCTGGCCCGGGACGCCGTCGCCTGCGCCAGGAGGCTGGCGCAACCGAGGTCACGCGTTCAGTTCGTCCTGGCCGGTGGAGTTCTGAGCCGGCAGCCGCGGTTCGCGAAAAAGGTGACGACACTCCTTCACAAACTGTGGCCGAACGCGGTTGTGACGCCGCTGAAACGGGAAAGCGTGTGGGGGGCGGTCGAGCTGGCGAGGCAACATTTCTGTCCACGGGACGCCGCCTCCGG
>DATNDF010000508.1 GCA_035607015.1 Candidatus Angelobacter sp.
CCGCGAACGGAACCAGGACCTCACGTCCCGACGTCGCCAGAAAAAAATGGCTGGAATCGCTTGAATTCGTAATCGGGCAAGTGCTGAAAACCCAGGGCTCAGGGCAGGAGGCGCCATTCTTCCTCGATAATCTCGTCGATCGATTGCGGGCGATCGGTGTCAAGGGGCCCGCGCCGGTCAGCACGCCTTACGTGAATACAATCCCGGTCGAGGAAGAGCCACCCTTCCCCGGCGACTGGCAGACCGAGGTGCGGATCAAGAGTTACATCCGCTGGAACGCCATGGCAATGGTGGTGAACGCGAATCGCGAACACAGCGGACTCGGCGGTCATATTTCGACCTACGCCTCGCTCGCGACACTCTATGAAGTAGGGTACAATCATTTCTTTCACGCCGGTGATGCCGGGCGTCCGGGCGATATGATCTTCTTTCAGGGCCACGCCACGCCGGGCAATTATGCGCGGGCTTTTCTCGAGCGAAGGCTGGACGAGAAGCATCTGCACCACTTTCGCCAGGAACTTGCGCAGGGCGGTGGTTTGTCATCCTATCCGCACCCGTATTTAATGCCGGATTTCTGGCAATTTCCAACGGTTTCAATGGGCCTCGGTCCGATCAATTCGATCTATCAGGCGCGGTTCAACCGCTATTTGCGAGCCCGCGGGCTGGTGAAATGGACCGCGGAACCGAAGGTCTGGGCATTTGTCGGTGACGGCGAAACCGACGAGCCGGAGACGCTCGGCGCGCTCACGCTCGCGTCGCGCGAGACCCTCGACAACCTGATCTGGGTGGTAAACTGCAACTTGCAGCGCCTCGACGGCCCGGTGCGGGGCAACGGCAAGATCATTCAGGAACTCGAAGCTGCCTTCCGTGGCGCCGGCTGGAATGTCATCAAGGTCATCTGGGGTTCGGAGTGGGATCCACTGCTCGCTGCCGACAAATCAGGACTGTTGATCAAGCGGATGGAGGAGGCGGTGGACGGCGATTACCAGAAGTATTCGGTCGAACCGGGCAGCTACACGCGCAAACATTTCTTCGGCAGATATCCGGAGCTGCTCAATCTGGTGAATCACCTGACCGACGCACAGATACGGAAGCTGCTTCGGGGCGGGCACGACACGCGCAAGGTTTATGCGGCTTACCGGGCCGCAGTGGAACACGCGGGCCGACCGACGGTCATTCTCGCCAAGACGGTCAAAGGGTACGGCCTCGGTGAAGCAGGTGAAGGCAGGAACATTTCGCACCAGCAGAAAAAACTCAATGAAAAGGAACTTCGGGAGTTCCGCGCACGCTTCAACATTCCCATCAGCGACGAGGAGATCGTTGACACGCCGTTCTATCGGCCGCCGGCCGACAGCCCGGAGACGAAATATCTGCTCGAACGCCGGAAGGCGCTGGGCGGGTTTCTGCCGAGACGCGAGGTCAAAGCGGAGCCCTTGAAAGCGCCGCCACTTGCGGCGTTTGCGGATTTTCTTAAAGGTTCCGGCCGGGTCGAGGCTTCCACCACGATGGCTTTTGTACGGTTGCTCAGCCATTTGCTGCGCGACAAACAGGTCGGCCAACGCATCGTGCCGATCATCCCCGACGAGGCGCGCACGTTCGGCCTGGACGCGTTGTTTCGCGAAATCGGCATCTACTCGCACCAGGGCCAGCTTTACGAGCCGGTGGACAGCAAGTCGCTCCTGTATTACCACGAGGCGAAGGATGGACAGATTTTGGAGGAAGGGATCACAGAAGCGGGCTCGATGTCTTCATTCATCGCCGCGGGCACCGCCTACGCAAGCCACTCCATCAGCTTGATTCCGTTTTTCATTTACTACTCGATGTTCGGCTTCCAGCGCATCGGCGACCAGATGTGGCTGGCGGGAGACATCAAGGCGAAGGGCTTTCTGCTTGGCGCCACGGCGGGCCGCACCACGCTCAACGGCGAAGGCCTTCAACACCAAGATGGTCACAGCCTCCTTCTGGCCAGCACCATTCCGACGCTGCTGACCTACGATCCCGCGTTCGCCTATGAGATCGCCGTCATCGTTCAGGATGGCATGCGTCGCATGTATCAGGCCGGTGAAGAAATCTTTTATTACCTTACGCTTTACAACGAAAACTACGCGATGCCACCGATGCCCGGGGGCGTCGAGGATGGAATTCTCAAGGGCCTCTACAAATTCAAACCCGGCCTCGAGCACAGGAAGCACAAAGCCCACGTCTTTGGCAGCGGCCCTGTCATCCGGTCCGCGTTGAAAGCCCAGGAAATACTTGCCGACCGCTACGATGTGTCCGCCGACGTGTGGAGCGCGACGAACTATAAATTGCTGCGCAACGACGCACTCCGCTGCCAGCGTTGGAACATGCTTCACCCGGCGGATCCGCCGAAAAAGCCCCATATTGAAAGCGTGCTCGAAATGGAAAAGGGTGTGTTTGTCGCCGTATCGGACTTTATGAAGATCGTGCCCGACCAGATCGCTCCCTGGGTTCCGGGTGGTTTGATGACGCTTGGCACGGACGGGTTTGGCCGAAGCGACACCCGGGACCGACTGCGCCGCTTTTTTGAGGTGGACGCCGAATGCACGGTCATCGCGACGCTTTTCGCTCTGGCTCAGAAAGGCCGGCTCGCACGCAAAGTCGTGGCACAGGCGATCAAAGACCTGCGTGTCGATCCGGAGAAGGCGTTTCCGCAAATCATATAGCTTTCATTCGACAGGCCGCGCGACCATGGCGTAATTTGTCCTCTTCGTGGTCGTGGCAATTCGGGCTTTGTCTAAGAACGATCTAATTCTGTGGACGTAACCGTTCCCAAACTGGGCGAGGGCGCCGACTCCGGCGTCGTGGTCAGCATCCTTGTCAAGGAGGGCGCCCGGGTCGAGGAGGGCCAGACAATCATCGAGCTGGAAAACGAAAAGGCCGTAGCCTCGATTCCTGCGACGGCTTCCGGGACGGTGACTAAAATCCGCGTCAAGGAAGGCGACAAGATTTCCGTCGGTCAGGTGATTCTGATGCTGGACGACGGCAATCGTGCCGAGGCGAGAGCGACGAAAAAGGGATCGCCTGAAGAAACACCAGAGCTGGAAAAGGCGAAGCAAACCAAGATTGAGAAAGTGAACGAGGACGAGCGCGAGGAGGAGGTTGTCGCGAAGTCCGAATCGGAAGTCGCCGCTGGGCCATCCGTCCGCAAGCTGGCACGCGAACTGGGCGTTGATTTGACGCGTGTGCGCGGGAGTGAGCCGGGCGGGCGAATCGTGATGGCAGATTTGCGCGCTTACATTCAACGGCTGCAGAAAGCGGCGGCGTCACCACGACCGGTCGGCGTGCACGGAGTGGCGCGCCCCGCCGTTGCACCCGAACTGATTGACTTTTCCAAATGGGGCAAGGTCGCGAAGAAACCGCTCTCCCAGCTTCGCAAAGTCATCGTCGAGCGGATGAGTGAAAGCTGGGTGAGCGTGCCGCGCGTGACGCAGTTTGATGAGGCGGACATTACGACTTTGATGGAGTTGCGTAAGAAGCATCAGGCGGCTTACGAGGCCAAAGGCGCGCGGCTCACGCTCACGCCGCTGGCGCTCAAGACGGTCGCCGCCGCATTGAAAAAGCATCCGATTTTTAATTCCAGTCTCGACGAAGCGGCCGGAGAGATCGTGTCCAAAGAGTATTACCACATCGGAGTCGCGGTGGACACGGATGCGGGGTTGCTCGTGCCGGTCGTTCGCGATGTGGACAAAAAAACCGTGCTTCAACTCGCGAAGGAGGTTGAGGAACTGGCGGCAAAAGCGCGCGAGCGCAAGCTGTCGATGGACGAGATGAAGGGCGGCACGTTCACGGTTTCGAACCAGGGCGGCATCGGTGGCGGGCATTTCACGCCGATCATCAACCTGCCGGAAGTTGCGATCCTCGGCCTGGGTCGCGGCGTGTTGAAGGCAGTCGTGAGCGACAAGCAAATCCAGCAACGCCTGATGTTGCCCGTCGCCGTTTCGTATGACCACCGTGTGATTGACGGCGGAGCAGCGGCGCGGTTCACAGTGGATCTGGTGCAGGCGCTGGAAAGCTTTCCGGAGAACGAGCTAAAGCTCTGAGTGGAGTGAAGGAGTATTGGAGTGATGGAGTAAAAGAGTATGGACGCCAGCTATCGAAATAAGAACCGCGGTTATCAGCAACTGCGCGTATGGCGGGATGCGGTTGACTTCTATGTCGCATGCTCCCGTGTGTTCAAGGCATTTCCTTATGACCTGCGTCGTGTGGCTTCACAGGGCATCGCCTCGTCCGACTCCGTGCATCGAAACATTGCCGAGGGTTATTGTCGTCGTTCCATTCGCGAGTATTTGCAGGGTTTGAATTACGCGCTGGGCTCGTTGGGCGAAAGCGTTTCCGGCCTGATCGCTTATCACAAGGCGGAACAGATCAGCGACGACGAGTTCGAGCCGCTGAACAGTCTCGCTTTCAAACTGGAAAACGGTCTGCTCAAACTCGTTGAAAGCCTGGAGCGCAAGGAAATCCAGGGTCACTGGATTGATCATCTTGTCTTGAAAGAAAGCAACGTCGCTTATGGTGGCGCACGGGTCTGATCAGCACTCCAATACTCCACCCTCCACTACTCCAACTCTTATCATGGACCCCACCAAGATCGAAATTGTCGTAGTCGGCGCCGGACCCGGCGGATACGCCGCCGCGTTCTACGCCGCCGACCTGGGCAAAAAAGTCATCCTCGTCGAACAGGACAAACGTCTCGGCGGCGTGTGTCTCAACCGTGGCTGCATCCCCTCCAAAGCCCTCCTGCATGCGACGCACCTGATCAGCGCGGCGAAAGAGTCCGAACATCGCGGCATTACCTTCGCCGCGCCGCAAATCGATCTCGCCAAACTCCGCGCGTGGAAGGAATCCGTTCTAACGAAACTCTCCGGCGGCGTGTCGCAACTGGCCAAGATGCGCGGCGTCGAAGTCTGGAACGGCCGCGGGCATTTCGAGGATTCGCACACGTTGCGGGTCGAGACGGCCGAAGGCCAGAGGTTCATCAACTTCGAGAAGGCGATCATTGCGGTCGGTTCGAAGTCGGCCATGCCGAAAGCATTCGACCTCGGCAACCCGCGGATCATGACGTCGCGCGAGGCGCTCGAAGTCGAAGAGATTCCCGAGAATCTGCTGGTTGTCGGCGGCGGTTACATTGGCATGGAACTGGGAACGGTTTACGCCGAGTTGGGCAGTAAGGTCGTGGTGGTCGAAGCGCTCGATTCGATTCTCACCGGTGGCGATCCCGACCTGGTCCGGCCTGTCATGGCCCGCGCGCAAAAAGCTTTCAAAGAAATTCGCGTCAAGACGAAGGTCGCGAAAATGGACACCAAAGGAAAACAAATCCGCGTCGTCTTTGAGGCCGAGGGCCAACAGACGGAGGAATTGTACGATCGCGTGCTGGTCGCCGTGGGACGTGTGCCGAACTGCGAGGACCTGGGTCTGGAGAACACGAAGGTCGCACGTGACGACAAGGGTTTCATCAAGGTCAACGAGAAGCAGCAGACGAGCGACCCGGACATTTACGCCATCGGCGATTGCGCGGGCGGTGTGTTGCTGGCGCACAAGGCGTCGCGCGAAGGACGCAACGCGGTGGAAGTCATCACGGGTAAATCCACCGGCGGCGACAAGTTCGTTGTTCCCGCGGTTGT
>DATNDF010000509.1 GCA_035607015.1 Candidatus Angelobacter sp.
TGCTCTGGCCGGCGGCGTCGCGGACCGCTGGTTGAACGCGCTGGCGGCGCGCTCCAATGCCCGCGCACCGTATTGCGTCGCGCTGTCCGGCGGACGTATCGCGGGGAAGTTCCTGGCCGCGGTTTCCGAACAGGCGCGGGCGTGCAACGTCCGGTTCGACAACGTTCACTTTTTCTGGGGCGACGAGCGCTGCGTGCCGCCCACCGACACGGAAAGCAATTTCCTTTCCGCGCAAACGCAGTTGCTCGGTCCGTCGAGGATACCGCCCGACCGGATCCATCGAATTCGCGGGGAAATTTCGCCGGACCGGGCGGCAACGGAGGCCGAAGCCGAGATTTGCCGCATAGCGCCGATGAACGCCGGCGGCCAGCCGGTGCTCGATCTGATTTTCCTGGGCATGGGTGAGGACGGCCACGTGGCTTCGCTCTTTCCAGGCGCGCCCAAGGAACTGGTCGGAAGCAAATCGGTTTACCGACCGGTCATCGCGGTCAAGCCGCCGCCGCAGCGTATCACGATCAACTTCGCGACCCTTGTCGCGGCGCGAGAGGTCTGGGTGCTGGCGTCCGGCGCGGGCAAGAAAACGGCATTGCGCGAATCGTTGTCGCCAGACGGCGACACGCCGCTCGCGCGCGTGCTCGGGGAACGGGACCGAACGGTCATTTTCACGGACATCGTTTTGTAGGACAAACGTTCCATCAGGCGGCAAAACGATGAAATGCCCGCGTTTCCCGGATTTTTTTGCATCGGTCGATTTTTTTGAACGGATTTCCGGGCGGCGGTTTCCAATCATCACTGAAGCAGTCAGGACGCTGTTCGCTAAGGGTTGGCAGAGAGGTCCTGTTCGTAACGGGGTTCGAGCAGCGTACAGTTGGCCCCGTTACCCTTCTGAGCGCCCGGGTGAGGGCGTACGTGACCTCGTCACCACTGAGCCGGAGCAATCCGGCTCTTTTTTTGCCCGGCACCGAAGCCATCAGACACGGTATCGTGAACGCGTCCACTCCACGGCCGGCCGGGTGTTCTGCGTCCGCGGCACGAATCCGGAACTCTGATGCAGAATTCAGACGTTGCGTGGACGGCGCCGGACCCCTAAAATTCAACCGTTAAACGTCGGCGCGTGCGCTATGAAACACTATCTTGATTTCGAAAAACCGATTGTGGAACTGCAGCGCAAACTCGAGGAACTCCGAAAACACCCCGACACGCATTCACTGGGTATCAGCTTCGAGGAGGAGGCCACACAGATTGAAAAGAAGATTGAAGAAACCCGGCGCATGATCTTCTCGAATCTCACGCCGTGGCAGCGCGTGCAACTGGCCCGGCACACCAAACGGCCGTACACGCTGGATTATCTGCGAACGACGTTCAGCGATTTTTCCGAACTGCACGGCGACCGGCTGTATGCCGAAGACCGCGCCATGGTGGGCGGGTTCGCGAAACTGGGCGACCACCGGGTCATGGTCATCGGCACGCAGAAAGGGCGCGAGACCAAGGACAACATTTTGCGCAACTTCGGTTGCGCCCACCCCGAAGGCTATCGCAAGGCGCTCCGGCTGATGCGGCTGGCGGACAAGTTCGGCCTGCCCATCGTCACGCTCATCGACACGACAGGCGCGTATCCGGGCATCGGCGCGGAGGAACGGCACATCGCGGAGGCCATCGCCGTCAATCTGCGGGAGATGATGCTGCTCGAGGTGCCGGTCATCGCGGTTGTGATCGGTGAAGGCGGCTCGGGCGGCGCGCTGGGCATCGGCGTGGCCGACCGGCTGTTGATTCTGGAGAACGCCTATTATTCGGTGATCAGTCCGGAAGGTTGCGCGGCGATCCTTTGGAAGGACCGATCGGCATCGGCGAAAGCGGCCGAAGCGCTGAAGATCACGGCCCGGGACCTGCGCGACCTCGGCCTGGCGGACGAGATCATTCCTGAACCGCTCGGCGGCGCGCACAACGACCCTGAGGGAACGGCCCAGACATTGAAGCATCATCTCCTCAAACACCTGAAGCAGTTGAACAAACTGTCCGCTGCCGAACGACTGAAAAAACGCTACGACAAATTCCGGTCGTACGGACAGTATCTGGAGAAGCAGGAACAGGCGGCCGCGTAGGAAAACCGTGCGCGAACCCGCCGACGGCGAGTAGCGGATCGTCTTCATGCTCTACCCCCTGACGTTTCATCCCGTTTTCAAGGAACGTGTCTGGGGTGGACGCGACCTCGATCGGCTTTACCAAAAGAATCTGCCGGCGAGCGTGCCGATTGGCGAGTCCTGGGAAATCACCGACCGGCCCGAAGGCGTGAGCGTGATCGCGAATGGTCCGCTTGCGGGCAAGGACCTGCGCTGGCTGATGGACCACCACGCCCGTGAACTGCTGGGGCCGGCCCATCCGCAAAGCGGGCGCTTTCCGCTGCTCATCAAGATCCTCGACGCGCGGGAAAAGCTGTCGTTACAGGTCCACCCGCCCGCGGCAGTGGCGGGCCGGCTCGGCGGCGAACCGAAAACGGAAATGTGGTACGTCGCCGACGCGCAGCCGGGCGCGGAGCTTTACGCGGGCCTGCGACGAGGTGTGACGCGTGGCGCGTTCGAGCGCAAGGTCCGCGACGGCACCGTTGCGGAATGCTTCCATCGCGTGGCGGTGAAGCCGGGCGATGTGATGTTTCTGCCGAGCGGCCGCGTCCACGCGATCGGCGCGGGCATCGTGATTTTTGAAATCCAGCAGAACTCGGACACGACCTACCGCGTGTTCGACTGGAACCGCGTGGGACTGAACGGCAAACCGCGCGAGCTGCATGTCGAGCAGTCATTGCAGTGCATTGATTTCAACGACTTCGAGCCGCCGCTGGTCAAGAGCGAAGTCGCCCGGGTCACAGCCGGCGTCGCCGAGACACGCGCACTGGTCAACCATCCGCTCTTCTCGGTGGCGTGGACAAAGGTGCCGGGCTGCGAGCGAGTTGAAATTCGAGGCGCCGGCGCGGAAATCGTCGGGGTCCTGGAAGGACGGCTCGACGTGATTCACGACGACGACGACATCCGGCTCACGCCCGGACAGTTTTGCCTGAAGCCCGCCTGCATGGACCGGCTCACCGTCGAATCCGGACCGGCCACTCAGTATCTTCAAATCAGGCCGGGCTGACCGTTGGCGGCCGGGCCGGCCGCGTATCGCGAGCTTGTGTTGGTTCACGAATTGCTGGACAGTCTTTAACTGTGGGCAAGCGTGACATGACATATTACAAGCGGAAACTGGCCAACCGGCTGGTTTACTTTCCGCTGTTGCGCGTGCTGGTCTTCAACTTCTGGTTCCGGCTGGTGTTCGCCGGATTTGTTCTGTCAGTGGTTTTTCTGGCGTTGTTCCTGCCGAGGATCTGGCGGATGACGCCGCCGGGATTCCTGCCGGTGATCAAGGTGAGCGGTCTCGACATGGCGCGGGCATGGTCGCTGAAACGCAGCGCACTGCGTTCGATGAAGGCGGGCGATTATGACGGCGCGGTGTATGCCTGGCAGGCGGCAGTGGCCAACAATCCCGCCAATCCGGATTCCGTGCGGGGCGCGTTGAGGAATTTTCTGAAACTGGATCGCCCCAACCCGAGGTATCAGGGGCCCGCTGCCGGACAGACGTTCTGGCTTCTGAAGCTGACCGGAACAAACGCCGCGGATGTGGAACTGGTTTCACAGGTTTACGACAAGTTTCAACTTTACGATCTGACATTGCGGCTGCTTGGTCCGCTGGAAGATCACCTCAGCGCGCCGGAGGAAGCGGCCTGTTTGAAGGCGTTGTTTCATTCGGGCCAGATGGTGCGATTTGCCGCGCGCTGGGCGAAACTGGCCGGGAACCATGCCGACAGCACACCGGAACTGGAACTCTATGGCGCGGCGTATCAGGCCGGCTGGGGCGCCTACTCCTCCGCTGAAGACGGGCAAAAACGTCTCGAAGCCGCGCTGGAAGATCCCGATCGCCGGATCCTCGCGAATCGCCTGCGGCTGTTGGTGTGCGCGCACCGGCGCGACGCCGCGGGCTACCAGGATTCGCTGCAGCGCCTGGTTCAATGGCAGTCGGACACGGTGCTCGACCATGTCCTTTACTGGCAATTGCTGGCGGCGCTGGGACGCAAAGAGGAAGCGGCGGGACTGGCCCGGTCGTTTCCGCGGCCCCCCGCGACCGCGAACGAGGTCCGGCGGCTCGCGGAAACACAAATCGTTTTGGGCATGCGCGACGAGGCGCGGCGGTTTTTGCAGGACAACGCGCAACA
>DATNDF010000510.1 GCA_035607015.1 Candidatus Angelobacter sp.
TACTGCGGCAGCAACGGCTCCAGCCTGGCCCACTGGGAGTCGGATAACATGAGTTTTGCCATCCCCAGCTTTTCACAGATCCGTCGTAAAGGTACAAGGGAAAAGTACTTACAATTTGTCAGCTTGTGAAACCGCTTCTAGGGGAATCCCCTAGTCCGTCTAGTGGGTTGTCCTCCAAAACGATCATGGGGTTCCCCCAATTGTGGCTTTTTCCCTTCACGCGTATTTTGCCCCCGACAAAGCAAATTTGACGAAGCGAGAAAGCAGAAGAATATGAACGACAACAAAGGTCTGATCGAGGCGTTGACGCATTCGAAGATTTATCAGGACTACGAGCGCGCTTTTAGCGAGGCGACCGGCCTGCCGGTGGCCTTGCGGCCCGTCGAATCCTGGCAACTGCCGCATCACGGAAAGCGGGGCGAGAATCCGTTTTGCGCATTGGTAGCGCAGAAAAGCCGCGCCTGTGCCGCCTGTCTTCAGGTGCAGCAAAAGCTTTCAGAGACGGCTACGCACGAAGCGCAGTCTGTCACCTGCCAGCTGGGCTTGTGCGACACCGCAGTGCCCGTCCGGATGGGCGACCGCCTGATCGGTTTTTTACAGACTGGTCAGGTGTTCGCGCGAAAGCCGACCGAGGCGCAGTTCAATCGCATGACCCGGCTCGTCGCCGAATGGGGTCTTGACGTGGACCAGTCCGCGCTGCGCGAAGCCTATTTCGGCAGCCGTGTGCTGCCGGCCCGACAACATGAGTCCGTGGTCAAGCTGTTGAGCATTTTCGCGCAACATCTCTCGATGGTGGGCAACCAGGTCGTCGTCCAACAGGAGAACGCCGAGCCGCCGGTGATTGCGCGCGCGAAGCAGTTTATCCACGAGCATCAGGCGGAAGAACTCTCCCTGGGCCAGGTGGCCAGGGCGGTCAACACCAGCACGTTTTACTTCTGCAAGATTTTCAAAAAGATGACCGGGATCAATTTTACCGACTACCTGTCACGGATCCGGATCGAAAAGGCGAAAAACCTGCTGCTGAACCCGAACCTGCGCATCAGCGAGATCGCCTACGAGGTCGGCTTTCAATCTCTCACCCATTTTAACAGGGTGTTTAAAAAGATCATCGGCCAGTCGCCGACCCGATATCGCGGTCAACTGGCTCGCGCGTGAAGCATTGCTCCGGCCTTCTTTTCGTGTGTCGCGGCCGCGACTTCTGCTACCATCCGCGCGATGAAAGATTACGCCCGGCTGACGCGCGCCGAATTGATCGACCGAGTAGAGGAACTGGAGCGGAAGACCGCCGTCAACGCAGTGCAACAGGCTGAACGGACCCGCGAACGCCACCGCACGCAAGCCGCTTTGCGCGACAGCGAGGAGCGTCTGCGCGCGATTCTTGAAACAGCCGTCGAGGGCATCATCACCATTGACGGACGCGGCATCATTGAGTCGGCGAACCCGGCGGCGGAAAAAATCTTTGGCTACCGGGCCGCGGAGATTATCGGGAAAAACGTCAGTGCCCTCATGCCGTCGCCCTACCGCGAGGCGCATGACGGTTATCTCGCCAACTACCTGCGGACCGGCCACGCAAAGATCATCGGCATTGGCCGGGAAGTGGTCGGCCGGAGGAAGGACGGAAGCATCTTTCCGATGGACCTTTCGGTCAGCGAGGTCAGGCTCGCCGACCGGTGCATGTTTACGGGTTTCGTACGCGACATCACCGAACGGAAGCGCCTTGAGCGGGAGATCCTCGAAGCCAGCAACCGTGAACAGCGGCGCATCGGTCAGGATCTTCATGATGGTCTGAGCCAGCAACTGGCGGGCATCGAGTTGATGTGCGGCGTGCTCGAACAGAAGCTGGCCGTGAAGGCCAGGGCGGAGGCTGACCGAGCGGGCGAAATCGCCCGGCACGTGCGCGAAGCCATCGCGCACACCCGCCGCCTGGCACGCGGTCTCTCTCCGGTGCAACTGGAAGCGAACGGCTTGATGTCGGCTCTTCAGGAGCTTGCGCCCAATGTCGAGCGCATGTTCATGATCGAATGCCGTTTTCAGTACGACGAGCCGATCCTCATTCAGAACAACGCCGCGGCGACGCACCTTTATCGGATTGCACAGGAAGCCATCAACAACGCCATCAAACACGGCAAGGCGAAGAAAATCCTGATCGCCTTCCGGACGATGGGTGACAAGCATTGCCTGCTGATCTCCAACGACGGTGCGCGGTTCCCCGGTGAAGCGAAACAGAGCCAGGGAATGGGGTTGCGGATCATGGAGTACCGGGCCGGCGAGATCGGAGCCTCTCTGCAAATCCAAGGTGGCGACGGTCCGGGCACGACAGTAACATGCGCTTTCGACAAGAACCTATGAGCGCCCTCAAAAAAGCGGTTCCCGCCTCGACGAAGAAGCGCATCCTGATCGTGGACGATCATCCCATGATGCGCCAGGGCCTGGCGCAACTCATCGGCAATGAACCCGACCTGGTCGTTTGTTCCGAAGCGGAAGATGCCCGCGGGGCGCTGGAGGCCGCAAATAAACACGTTCCCGACCTCATGCTCGCGGACATTACGCTGCCCGATAAAAGCGGCCTTGAACTGATCAAGGACGTTCAGGCAATTCATCCGGGATTGGCGGTTCTGGTAATTTCGATGCACGATGAATCGCTGTACGCCGAGCGCGTCCTGCGCGCCGGCGGTCGCGGTTACATCATGAAGCAGGAGGGCGGAAGGAAGCTCATGGAGGCCATCCGCCAGGTTCTGGGCGGTCAGATCTACGTCAGTGAAAAAATGTCCGCCCGCATCCTTGAGATTTTCTCAGGCAACCGCTCGGAAACCAGCCGTCGGTCACCGATGGGGAATCTCACCGACCGCGAGTTCGAGGTGTTCCAACTGATCGGCCAGGGAAAGGGGACGCAACAGATCGCCCAGAAGCTGCATCTGAGTGTGAAGACCGTCGAAGTCCATCGCGTGAACATCAAGGCCAAGCTGAAGCTGGAATCCGCGTCGGAATTGATCCGTTTCGCCGTCCGCTGGGTCGAGGCGCAGAGCGCCAGTTCGTGACGTGGTCGCGTCTCAGGCGTCCGGATCAATAGGCGATTCCCTTAGAAATGATCGGGAGATACCCCGATTGTTGAAACCTGCGTCCGGTCCTAAACTGAAACCAATGCAAGCGGTCTTGTATCGCACATTCGTGGATAAGGCGCATCACCAATCCGGACCGATCATTAACATCGTGATGGCCTGCGAGGGCATCGCAGACGTGCGGCGCGCGATGCGCGCCTACGACGGTCTGGCTCGCGAACTGGGTCGGGATTATGACTTGACCTATGAAGTGTTGAAGTTCGAAACCCTGCAGACGCCGGGGTTGAGCGAAGCGGCCGGGTGGCTCGCACGCGAAGCAGACATGCTCATTATTGCCACGCACACGGATACCCTCCAGCCCAGTGTCAAAGTCTGGCTCGAATCCTGTCTGCCCCACAGTTCCGCACGCCCTCGGGCACTGGTGGCTCTGATCGCCAGTGCAGCGGAGGAGCTCGCCCGTTCGGTTCCGGTCTTCACTTATCTGCGCGACGCGGCGGCAAGGGGAAAGATGGAATTCTTTTCGCACATCGAGGAACTGGCGCAAAAACCGGCGGACGCTGAATTTTCCACGCAGCGCTTGCGCGGAAGGGCGGAGACAATGTCGTCCGTGCTGGAAGAAATCCTCGCGCATCGCAGCAGGCCGGAACCACAGTGGGGCATCAACGAATGAATGGCCGTGACCGGTGAGGGTCGGGTACGGGGCGGGTCCCGACACTTGCTATTTCCGCTTCCTTACTTCCACATTCATCCGGCTGAGCTTCTCAAAAACCTGGCCGCGCCG
>DATNDF010000511.1 GCA_035607015.1 Candidatus Angelobacter sp.
TCTGGCGTTTGGCTTCGGGGTGTGGTCGTTCCTTGATTACAGGGAGCAGGGGACCACGAGCGATCTGGTGTTTGCCGTGGGGTCCGCGCTCGGGGGCGTCATCCTGGTGATTTATTTCAAGGCCGTGTTGCGAAAGCTTAAAAACATCAGCTATCTGTGAACCGGAGCAAGTCACTTCGCCGATATGCTTTTCTGGCGGTTGCGATGATCGCGGCCATGCCGCAATCCCTTTTTGCCTGCGCGGCGTGTTTCGGCAAGTCTGATTCCGCCCTCGCCAAGGGGATGAACTGGGGCATTTTCAGTCTGCTCGCAGTGGTGGTGTTCGTCCTTGGCTGCTTCGCGACGTTCTTCATTTATCTCGCCAGACGGGCTGCGGCGACGGCCGCCACCAATCAGACGCCGCCGGTGATGCCGGAAACTTCCTCCAAACCGACTTTGAGCGATGACAAACACATTCGGATACTGGTTTAAGCACAGCGTTCTCTCCCTGCCCGTTCTGGCCTCCAAACACGGCGAGGACGTGGACAACCTGATTGTTTATGTTCATGCCCTGATGGGCGTGCTGTTTGTCGGCTGGCTCGGGTATTTTCTGTACGCGCTGTTTCGCTTCCGGAAGACGAACCATCCCAGGGCCGATTACGTCGGCGTCAAGGGCCACATGTCCAATTACCTGGAGGTGGGCGTGGCGCTCGTGGAAGCCGTGCTGTTGATCGGCTTTGCGGTGCCGCTGTGGGCCAAGGTCGCCTCGAATCCGCCGTCGGAGAAGGACTCGACAATCATCTACATTCTGGGACGGCAGTTCAACTGGAACGGCCATTACGCCGGACCGGACGGCAAGATGGGCAAACAGGACTCCTTGCTTTCTTCGGCGAGCGACCCCTTTGGCGTGGATCGCAAGGGCGACCCCGACGCGAAGGACGACGTGGTGGTGCAGGGCAATTTTGTCGTCCCGGTGAACAAACCGGTGATACTCCACATCAGTTCACTGGACGTGATTCACAGTTTCGCCATTCGCTCGATGCGCACCTGCCAGGACGCCACTCCCGGTCTCAGCATCGCCACCTGGTTTACGCCGGACAAGGAAGGGGAATATAGAATCGCCTGCGCGCAACTCTGCGGCAACGGGCATTACAGCATGGGGGCGTTGCTGAAAGTGGTCTCGCAGCCGGAATACGACAAGTGGCTCGCCGAAAAGGCCGAGGCGGCCAAAAAGGCCACGGCAGCTCCGGTCAGTTACGAATAGACCGGCCGGTTCCTTTCGCGAATTGAGCGCCGCCGTTCGATGGCCGCCATTCCCGCCTTCTCGTCGAGGTGCGCATTCGCGGCAGATTCGTCATGAACAAACCCACTCGCTCGGTTGAATTGATCGTTTGGGGCGGTCTGGCGCTGGTCATGGCCGTCATCTTTGGCGCCTACTTCTCCGCCAGACTCCGTGCGGCGCGACACCCGCTTCCCGTTCTAGCGACCGTTTCAGACTTCGCGTTGACCAACCAGTTCGGGCGCTCCGTGACACTGGAGGATTTGCGCGGTAAGGTCTGGATCGCTGACATCATTTTTACCCGTTGCCCCGGTCCGTGCGCCAAAATGACGAAACAAATGAGCGAATTGCAGGCCGCTTTGCCGTCCAACGAGCCGGTTCAACTGGTTTCATTGACCGCCGATCCGGAGTTCGACACGCCGGAAGTCTTGAAGAAATACGGCGAACGATTTGGAGCGTTGCCCCAGCGCTGGCAGTTCCTGACCGGCAAAAAGCTGGACGTTTACCGGCTTGCGACCAAAGGGCTGCTGCTGGCCGTGGACGAGATCAAGGCCGACGAGCGGACCAGCCCCGACGACCTGTTCGTGCACAGCACCCTGTTCGTCATCGTGGACAAACACGGGCGCGTTCGCGGCAGCTTCGACGGAACCGAGGCGTCGTCGCGCTCAAAGATTCTGGCAGCCATGCGGGCGCTGTTGAAGGAGAAGCAGCCATGACCGTGTCTGATCTGCCCGCGGTCAACGCCACGTTGAATGGTCTGACTGCGATCCTTTTGTCCGCCGGCTACGTCTTTATCCGGCGCGGAAACAAAATCGCCCACCGCAATTGCATGGTGTCGGCTTTCGTGACCTCGACGATATTTCTGATCTGTTACCTCACCTATCACTTCACGGTAAGGACAATCACGCGCTTCAGGGAACCGGAATGGTTTCGC
>DATNDF010000512.1 GCA_035607015.1 Candidatus Angelobacter sp.
ACGAAACCAACGTTTGCCACGCCAGCGTCAGCCGCGCATTCCGTGAACGTTCCGTCTCCATTGTTTCGATACAGTTCGCACGGGTTGACGTCCGTTCCGGTCGACTCGTTGCCAATGAATAGATCGATCCGGCCGTCATTGTTGTAGTCGAACCAGACGGCGGTCTGGGTAGGATGAAAGCTGAGCAGCCCCGCTTCCTCTGTAACGTCCGTGAAAGTGCCGTCACCGTTGTTACGAAGCAAAGAGTTGGGGTGATGTCCCTCGGATCCGAACCATGCTCCGCGGAGCACGAACACATCCGGATACCCGTCGTTGTTGTAATCGGCGTGAACCAGATTGAGACCGCCCACTTCCCGTGTCAGTCCCGCCTCAGCGGTCAGATCGGCAAAAGTTCCGTCGCCGTTGTTGTGAAAATAACGCAGCGAGTCATGCAAGCCGATCGATGAGACCATGATGTCGAGCAGCCCGTCCCCGTCAAAATCCTCCACGATGCTGCCACCGGAAAGCCCTTGAATGTCCACGCCTGCGACCGACGCAACGTCCACAAATCGCTTGATATCGTAGTCGGACTCGAAGACGCGCGGCGGGATCAACCATTTTGCGGGCACCTTGTCCGGGTATTCGCCAACGGTCATGAAGGCAATGTTCAACAGCCACCGCAATCTGAGATCTTCCGGGAACTCCCCCAATGATTGTTTGAGTATCTGAATGGCGCTCCTGGATCCTCGTTGATCAACATGGATTCCGCTTTCCCGGATGGGCAGAAGGCACGAATCGATCGTGTGGTTGGTCAAACAATTCTGTTGTTCACCAAGCCGCATTTGCGCAACAGCCTCATAGGTGCGAAGCCGTCGCCTGTCACGCAGGATCAAGGAGTTGCCGCCCTGTCCGGGCAGTCGCTCGACCATGCCCAGCACGTCAATGGCCTCCTCGGTGCGTCCGGCGTCCAGCAGATCGAGCGCAAATCCTGGCAAAACCTGCTGGAGCTGCACCGGATCGTGGATTTTTCCGATCTGCGGACCAAACGTTTCGATGCGCTTTTCCGAAAAAAAAGCGCTGTTGCCGGGATTGATGTCGCGAGCGACTTTCTCCAGTAGCTCCCCCATCGCCCTTGTGCCAGGCGGATTGAAGTACGTCGTTTTGTCAGCGGCCATCACATTTGCAACGACAGCAATGACAAAAAAACTCCACGTCCGATTCAGTGTCACTCTCATTAAGATCATTCCTTGCAACTCTAGACCCGACAGAAGACGCTGCGGTTACGGTATCGATTCAAAAAATCATCAACGCATACATCTTATGCCGGACATCGCGCATTCAGGTCCGGAAACACCGCCGGAGCCATTGAGCATTGAAGTCAAATGAGCCTTCGTATCCAAATGCTGCAAGTGGCCCGCCTCGCACCGCGCCTGCTTGGCGATTCCACCGACCTTGTTCGCAATTTTTTCCGACAGCAGCTCACACCCGAAGGCGCCGGACGAGATCGAGCAGGCCGGCCGGACCTCTATTATACGATTTTCACACTCGCCGGAATGCAGGCGCTTGAAATCGAAGTGCCCACAGAGCGCATCGAAGCCTATCTGCGCTCGTTCGGCGACGGCGACGGGTTGGATTTCGTTCACCTGTCGGCGCTGGCCCGCTGTTGGGCCGTCGTCGGCGTCAAACGGATGCCGCGGGGCCTCGACCGCGCGTTGCTGGCGCGGATCGAAGCATTCCGGAAACCGGACGGCGGTTACGAAGGTGACGCGAAGCTCGCTTACGGTACCGCGTACGGCGCCTTCGTTGCGCTCGGCGCCTATGAGGATCTCGACCGCGCCCCGGTGCATCCGCTGAAGTTGATTCAAAGCCTGAAAAGTCTAGAAACACCGGACGGCGCGTGGAGCAATATTCCCGGCGCGCGCGTTGGCGCGACCAACGCCACCGCAGGAGCCGTCACGTTGATTAGACACCTTGGATTTCCGGTGAATCAAGGTGTCGGCGATTGGCTCTTGGCACGCGCGCATCCGCAGGGCGGCTTCTTGGCGGCCCCCGACGCGCCGATCCCGGATCTGTTGTCCACGGCGACGACTCTGCACGCCTTGGCGGCGATGGACCACCGGTTGCCCGTGAACGTCCATGAACGGTGCCTGGACTTTCTCGACACGCTCTGGTCGAACGAAGGCGGCTTTCACGGCCATTGGAGTGATGACCACTTGGATTGCGAATACACATTTTACGCCCTGCTCGCGCTCGGCCACCTGAGTCTGGGTGCGTGAAACTTGGGTCCATCGAACGCAACCGGGGAAAATGGAGCCGGCCCCCGGCCATCATTTCTCCTGATGTCATTCAGCGCGAGCTTGAGAAACATATTGGAGGATGAGGGTCAAGGCAGGTCAATTCGCCGGAAGACGATCCTCTTCCGCGCCATCCGTTCCAAAGCCCTTGTGGGCAGTTGATCATCCGTCGGACGCGTCGCCGGTCATTGCTCTTTGCGGATCAAATCACCCACATGAATCATTCCTTCGGAAATAATCTGCGCCCGCAGGCCGGCTTTGTGGATCAACCCTTTTAGAATTTCAGGGAAACTGGCCTTCGCAAGGTGATTGCAGGGCTCGCACAGCCGGACGCCGCGCATTCGCACCTCGCCAACCCGGAACTCCTCCCCAACCAAATCGTTCAGTGGAACGCCCTCCGTCACGATATTCCTTCGGGCCAGGAGAGAATTGAAGGGCAGGCCGGACTCTCTGGCAAACGCGGCGATTTTCTCCCCCTCGACAAACGTGATCTCAAAATCGGGTTTTTGCGGTTTGGGGGAAAACGTGCCGCTGCCGGAAAAATACCGGTCGCCCTCCAGTCCCTTGCCCGGCACCGCCCGGACCTCATTGAGCAGTGTCATTGGAGACGATGGCGCCCCGGCAATCAGGATTTGAGTGACGCGTGACATGCGTTTGATCAACCCCGGGTTGGAGGCTCACGGTTCCAGAGACGGTGGAGCGCACGTGCGGTGTTCGAACCGGTGCGAAGGTAAAGGGCAGAGCACGGCGGCTGTTGCCTGTGGCGCGAGACTGTGTGAGAACTCATTTTCGGACCACCCTATCACCGATCTCGACTCATTTTTAAATGTGTCATCGGTCAATTGTGAACAAGGTATTTTCCGGTCTCAGGCTTTTCACACAGCCGGGCGCATCATCAGCCCTGCTTTGCTTTTGAAAGATGATCGTCAAACCTCCAGCGACCGCCGGACAGTGAGCGTGAGACGCACTGTTAAAGTTCAAATGGTCCATCACCATGAATCCGAGTGCGTGGCAGTTCGCCGTCGGCCCCGGTCAGTCCGCGGCGGTTGGCAGAGCGCGATCATCTCCTTCTCGCTGCCCAGGCGCGACCGCACCAAACCATTGCGAGTGCCGCCGCGAACACGACGGATGTCGTCGGCTCAGGCACCGGCACAACGTACCCGCGGATCACCCCGCCGACGTATTGCAGGGAATGAAGCTGCACATACCAATGGCCGGACAGCAGTTCGTCCTGGTAAGCAGGGATGGTTCCGCTGCCGTTGAAGGTGACTCCCCCCGGCCAGCTGCCGGACGCGGGGACGTACTCGTAGTGTGCCAGGCTCCATATTAAGTCCGTCCCGTCCGCATGGAAGTGGGCTCCGGAGGGAAACACAAGCAGGTTGGGAACCTGAAAGCTGTAGGTCAGCAAACTGCCATTGAGGGTCAGGGAACCGGAGCCGGTGACGGCGATTGCCGTGCTCGGCGAGACCTGTTCAACACCTTGAAGCAAACACGTGAATTGCACCGTTCCCTGGGCAGATCCACGCCAAACGGAGGTCAGCAGGACAACCAGACTAAACATGCGCCTCATTGAGTTTTCCTGGATCAGTCAACTGCCTTTCATCAGGGAACCGGGAATTGCCTCAAAGAGCTTACTCGGACGCCGCACAAAGGCAATCCGTAATAAAGTCCCACCTGACGGAATTGATCGGCTTACGGGAAATTCAATCATTTGTTGCGGAACAATTCGCTCTGCACCAGCTCGTCGATGAGGCTGCGAACGCCGTAATGGCTGGAACTGGCGCGTTCCAGAATTTGCTCGATCTGTCCCCGGTCGGCGAAGTGGATCGGCGCCCCCGTTGCATAGACCGCCAGTTGCTTGGCGAGGTTGCGCGCGAGTTGTTTTTCGTCCGCGAGCAGGAGTTGTTTGAGGTCGCGGATGTCGTGGAATTTCCGGCCATCAGGCAGCTCGCCGGTGGCGTCCACGGGCAGCGCATAGTGGAAGGTGAATTTCTGTCCGCTCTTGGCGATGCCATGCGCCAGTTCACCCTCGACCTCCGAACGATAACGGTCGCGCCAGCCGCCCATCACGTCGAAGTTCTCCAACGCGAATCCTGCCGGATCAATCTTCGCGTGGCAGGCGTTGCAGGTTTCCAGGGTGCGGTGCTTCTCAAGCTGCTGGCGAATTGTGACTGCGCCGCGTATGTCCGGCTCGATCGCAGGGACGCTGGGCGGCGGCGGTGGCGGTTTCTGGCCGAGAATGCGCTCCATGATCCAGGCGCCGCGCAACACGGGTGACGTGGTCGTGCCGTTGGCCGTGACCTTGAGCACCGAAGCCTGAGTCATGAGTCCACCCCGGACGCTGTCTTTCGGCAACTGAACCCGACGCAGAGCCACGCCTTGCACGGGCGGCAAACCATAATGCTGGGCGAGGCGTTCGTTGAGCATGGCAAAGTCCGAGGAGACGACGTTGCGCGCGGGCCAATCATCGCGCAGCAATTCGGCGAAGAACAATCGTGTTTCTTCCAGCGCGGATTCCTCGAGCAAATCATCGAGGTAATAATCGGAATACAGATTCGCGTCGGGCGCGGTGGCCGTGATTTTCCGAAGGTCGAGCCAGTAATCGAGGAACGCGTCCACGAAGCGGCGGGACTTCGGGTCGGCCAGCAGCCGCTCCGTTTGCGCCCGCAACACGTCCGACCTGTGCAGTTGATTCTTCTCCGCGCAGTGGCGCAGTCCATCGTCCGGCGGCGAGTTCCAGAGAAAAAACGAAAGGCGTGCGGCGAGCGCGTAGTCGTCGAGCAGTCCAGGTTTTTCTTCAAGATAAATGAACTCCGGCGAACAAAGCACGGCGGTGTACGCGGCGATCATCGCGTCCGTGAAATTATTTCCCTCCTTCAGCGCGCTCCTTACGACCGGCAGGAAGCGCTTCACTTCCGACTCGCCGGTCGGATGTCGGTAGGCGTGGCGGATGAACTCGCGCAGCAGGCGCTCGGCGTCGGCGATCGGTTTTTGAGAAATCACCTCGACACCGGGAGGCGGCCTGAAGCGGCGCTGACCCATGCGGTTCGTGTTTCCGGTATTCACCTCAGCTTGCGGGATCTCGCGATTCACCATGGGCAGATCGCCAAAGAGCAGTTTGTGTCCCGCGGGAGGCCATTCGTCGTAGATCGGGCCTTCGACTTCCATCCAGCGGAACACCACACCGGGCTGGCCGTCCTTCTCCGCGAGCGGATTCTGCCAGCGGGCCGGGCCGGGCCGCGAGCGAAACAGGCGTCCGGCGTCAGGCCGTATCATTTCGCCGGCCAGCAGCCAAACGTCGAGTTCATGCACCGCCGGCTCTGGCGTCACGTCGAAGTCACCGAGATGGCGGAGCAGGCGCGGTGGTGTTTCGGCCGTGATTGTGATCGGCTCGTCGCGGTGGCCTTTCGAAATGTCGTCGAGGTTCGGAATATACCACTTGTTGCTTTCACCCGGTCCAACCCAAACCGAATACGCATTGAAGCGGAGCTTGTAGTGGCCGGGAACGGGCGCTCGGAACTGGTTGAACTTTGGCTCGATGGGTTCGTAAGCGCTCGCCACCACGCCGACACCTTCCAGTTCGCGCAGTTCCGCGTTCGTGCTGGTGACGGGCGCATCACCCCGGCGCACGTCCGGCTGACCTTCGAAGCCCAGCACGGGGAAGGTGGCGCGCTCGGGCGCGGTGTTGAATACAGTGAACTTCATCGGGCCGGTGTAACTGCGCTGATCGCGCGCGTAGTAGCGTTTGACCTTTGGGTCCGGGCGCCGGGCCTGCGGCGCCATCGCCTGGTGCAACGCGTAGTCCGCCGCGTTGAGATACCGCGCCATCTGAACGTGCGACACGTCGAGTGCGTCGCCGATCTTGTTGAAGCGATCCGCCTCGCCGTCTTCCGGCAGCGAATCACGCACCTGCAGCCACGGCGCATGCAGAAGATCGCGCAAAGCGTTCTCGTATTCGTAACGATTGAGCCGGCGGCGCGTCGCCCGGCCTTCCTTCGCCATGCGCGCCCGCTCCGCGGCCACGAGCGACGAAGACAACGAGTTCGTGAATGCCTCCAATTCTGCCGCTTCTGGACGCGGCTTTTTCTTCGGCGGCATCTCGCCTTTGCTGACGCGGTCATGCACCAGCACCCATCGTGAAAAATTCGTGGAGTTCCCCGGCTCAAATTTGAGCGTCGTCAGGTCGAGGCCGCCTTTCATGGTGTCGGTGTCGTGACACTCCGTGCAGTGTTTTTCAACAAACAACCGTATCGCTGGCGGCAGGTCGCCGGCCGCCAGGGGGGCCGCGACAGCGAAAAAGAGAAAGAAGCGGACAAGTGATCTCATCGTGTGCAATGCCAGAGCGTTTGCAAATTAAACTCCGGACCGGCAGTCGTCAACGCCGTGGTAGAGCACTTCGACGTCCTGCTCCCGGATCGACCGCGGGGAAACTCCGACCGGCGCAATGTGGCGGCCGCGCAGGGCCGATTCCACCGGCTGGCGAAAACAGGATTAACCGCTTCAGGCGGTCAACCAAAAACGTTTTATGCCCGACACCTGTTTTTCCCGAGCTTGCTTCCCTTTTTCATTCTGCTATAGGGTCGTGACATTGCCGAACGGCATGTCGTTGTGCGGGTTTTCCAGTTCCGACAAGGCCTGACAGCCAGTTTAGCTCAGTGGTAGAGCAACGGTTTTGTAAACCGTCGGTCGTCGGTTCGAGTCCGACAACTGGCTCCATTTCCTGATACGAGTGCATCAAAGGGTTTAGTGAGCCGGGGACCTCAGCACCATCAATGTCGGAACGATTAGTAGCATCTATCATAGTGCAAAGTTTTCCTTCCTAAAAGAGAGTCCTTGGCTAATTATTCGTTTCGAAGTGATGCACCGACCCGCGCTTGAGGGCGTGCGCGTTGCCCAGGTGTGATAGCCGCTGCGCGTCACGCCCGGCATAACCGCAATGCAACCGGGTTGCTCGAAACTTGCAGCGTCACACCTGTCAGACCTGAATGTGGCGAGGAGCATTGAACAACGGGGGTCTTGAGTTTCGTTCCAATCATCGTCCGTCCTGGGTGAAGTATAAGCACGAGGAAACAAACAGTGCGTGGATAACTCGGTTTCACCCCGCCGATTGAACGAATCGGCGATTGTGGCGTCTGATTCAGAACCACCGAGCATGAAACTCCGCCATGCGCATTTGTCTGAATTGAAACTCGCGGGGCCAGTGGCGGCATTGTTCCTCTCCTTTGCGACGGTTGGCGCAACAAACACCCAGACGGCGGCCAATGACCGTTCCTCCAGACGTTCGACGGGTGAGCCG
>DATNDF010000513.1 GCA_035607015.1 Candidatus Angelobacter sp.
GATGGTAATGTAGATTATGTCATCCCGCCGGGCCTGGTAATGTCCCCGGACAGTTACCTGCTGGTCGTCAACTTCGACCCCGTCCATCAGCCCGGCCAACTTGCTTCATTCCGCGCGAAATATGGTGTGGCTATCGGCGCGGTCATTGTCGGTCCCTACGGCGGTTCTCTGGACAACTCCGGCGGGCGTGTTCGACTGCTCAAGCCCGATCCTCCTCAAACAGCGCCCAGCCCGAACCCCGGCTTCGTTCCCTATATCCTCGTGGACGAGGTCGGGTACTCGAGCACGCCGCCCTGGCCAACCAATACGACCGCCACGGGCCTGTCTCTGCAACGCATCGACAGTCTGAGCTACGGTGACGACCCCATCAACTGGCAGGCGGCGGCACCGACGGCCGCAGGAGCAAACGTCGGCTCCGGCCCGATCGACACCGACGGGGACGGGTTGCCCGACGCCTGGGAGATTGCGCACAATCTCGACTGGCGCGATGCCACTGGCAACAATGGCGCCAACGGTGATCCCGATGCCGACGGCCTGACCAATCTTGAGGAATATGTGGCCGGAACCGATCCGCGGGACGCATCGAGTTATCTGAAAATCGAATCCATCGACGCCGTCAGCACCATGACGCGGATCCGTTTCAATGCCGTGGCTGGAAAAACCTACACGATTCTTTACCGCGACGACGTTGCTGCCGGAACCTGGCAGAAACTGGCGGACGTGCCGGACCAGGGCGCGACGGGAGAGATTGAAGTCACCGATGCCGGGGCCGGAGCGGCGACGCGTTTCTACCGCCTCGTCACCCCGCAGCAATTCTAGCAGTTTCCCTGCACGGACGATGTGCGCGGCCGCCACCTTCCGCTCGACCTGCCACGAGACCCGAGACTCGGGCCCGGGCCGGTTTTCCAGGGTGTTGCCATTCCCGATTCGGCAAACGGCAGGCCGGCGGGGGGTCTTTCAATCCATCACCTTGATCCGCGCGTTGCGGATCTGGACGTGCTCGGCGCCACGGCTGAGTTCCTGAAAACCGATGTGGCCTTTGCGCGGACGATCCCTGACCGGCGGCGCGTCGGCGCCGTTGTGGCGTTTCACTGACTGGTTTTGCTCGCGAAGGTTCAGGTCCTGAATCATCTCGCCGTTCAAGACGACACGTAAATGATCGCCCCTGAGGGTGACATGGTATTTGTTCCATTCAGTCGGTTTGTAAACCTGCTTCGTCGGGGCAATGGCCCGATAAATGCCACCGGTCAACTCGGAATCCTTGGCTTGCGGATTGTAACGAAAATCCGCCATCTGCAATTCCATGCCGTCGAAGGCCGGGTCACCATACATGGGGACTCTCAAAGCGCAGCCGCTGTTCCCGGTTTCGCCGAGTTTGAACTCGAATTCGAGTTCAAAATCGCTGTATTCCTTTTCGCTGAGCAGCCAGCTTCCGCGCGGCTCGCCGCCGTGGAGAACTCCGTTCTCCACACGCCACACCGGATTACCCTGCGCTGCGTTGCGGACGTCGTCCCAGGCGCGCACCGTCCAACCCGTTGGCACGCCATCCTCGGGAAAAAGCGCAACGAACCCCCCGTGTCCCGTGAAGTGCCGGCACCCGGAAACGACCATTATCGCGAGGACAAATGAAAGCAGCGGAAGGGGTTTCATGCGTGCGAATCTGACTTTGAGCCGGACGAACATTCAAGCCATTTTTATCGGCCTGATCCGGCAAATCCGTCGATGGAAAACGCCGGCTGTTTGACATGCGCCGAAAAACACCGCTCCTTACGGGCTGATAATTTCCAGTGCTCCTCCTCACCCGCGGATGCCCGTTGGTTCCCACAAACGGGCCCCGTCTGGTGCGAGGAGCACTGGACTCCTCCTGATGCATCGTTTCGCAGCGCCGTGCGAATCCCGGTGGGTTTCGGCGCACACACAGTCTCCGCCGAAACCCACCATCCGCTCATCCGAGTCGGACAATACAAGGACGCCGACGAGCCGTTTTTCAGGTAAGCGTCGCTGGTGAGATGCACCACCACCCGGGATTGTTCCGCCGCCCGATGGGTTGTAAATCGCCCGACACCCGGGCGGGACAGTTAGGGCGCCTCCGTTGAATCCAGTTCCGGAACCCCGACGCGATGTCCCGGCCCACCTGGCCACAATCAAAATTGTCGCCAATTTCCGCAGTCGGGTGTATCGGATGGGGACCAGTGCAAATCCGAAAAACAAAGCCATGAAACCGAAAACAGCAACAACCATCGTCCTCGCCGTGCTGTTGAGTGCCGCAGGTGTGGCACACGCGGCGGACACAAAAGACGCAAACAAACCCGGCGCAGAGAACAAAGAAGCGAAGGCGTTCAAAAATGTGGACGTGGCCGGGTTTGAAAAACTCCGCGCGGACAGGAAAAACGTGGTGCTCGACGTGCGCACGAAAAAGGAGTTTGAAGCCGGTCACGTCCCCGGCGCGATCAACCTTGACTGGTACGCGCCTGACTTTGCCGGGCGGGTCGCCAGGCTCGACAAGGGCAAGACCTACCTCGTGCACTGTGCCGGCGGAGTGCGCAGCGCGAAGGCGTGCGGCAAGATGAGTCAGCTCGACTTCCCCAAGCTTTACAACCTCGAAGGCGGCTTCAAGGCCTGGGAAAAGGCGGGGAATAAAGCGGAGAAATGAGCACGTCCGGCAATCGCAAGGCAGAGCCCATGACCACGAATCCATTGAACTTCTCCCGCCGTGATTTTCTCAAGACTTCCACCGCCATCGCCGCGGGTTCTGCGCTGCCGGTGTGGTTCATCGAGGAATACCACAGCCAGGCGGCGACCACGAAACCGCTGTCACCCAACGAAAAGCCGAACATCGCGTTGATTGGCTGTGGTGGACAAGGGCGTTATGACA
>DATNDF010000514.1 GCA_035607015.1 Candidatus Angelobacter sp.
CGAGATTCATCTCTTCAGCGACGGCGCGATGCCTGCGTTGAGCGAGTTTGAAAACAAGGCCCTTCCGCTTACCTATCATCGCGTCGGCCAGCGCGCGAACAATCTGGGCATTGTCTCCCTCGACGTGCGGCCCAATCCGGAGGATGCAAGCCAGCGCGCCATTTTCACCAGCGTCGCCAACGCGTCGCCGGAGGAACAAAAGACTGAAATCGAACTGCGGTTCGACGATCAGTTGATCGAGACCAAATCACTCACGATTCCGCCAACGAACACCGCCCCGGTTGTTTTCCTCGCGGCGCAACCGCGCGACGGTGTGTTCAGCGTCCGCATTACCGCCAAAGACGATCTCGCGGTGGACAACCGGGCGTCGATTGTCAGCCTCCTTCCGCAGCCGGTGCGCGTGCTGCTTGTATCGCGGGGAAACAAGTTTCTGGAGAAGGCGCTCAAGGCCGCCGGCAAGGTGGAGCTGACCGTCGCCGCGGATGTCACCGAGGAACGGCCGTTTGCCGACCTCGTTGTGCTCGACGATGTGACGCCCACGGTCTGGCCGGCGCTCAACGTGCTCGCGATTCACACGATGGGCACAAACTGGTTCAATAGCGTCGGCAGTGTGGAGGGGCCTGCGATCGTGGATTGGAAAAGCACGCATCCACTGTTGCGCTTCGTCAGTTTCGACAACGTAGCCATCGCCAAAACGCTCGCGGTGAAGACGCCGACGTGGGCGGTCGCGGTGGCGGACTCTCCGCAAACGCCGCTCATTCTCGCCGGCGAACTGGCACGACGGCGCATCGTCTGGCTGGGCTTCGACACGCTGGAAAGTACCTGGCCGCTCCGCGTTTCGTTTCCGATTTTCATCGCCAATGCGGTGGACTGGCTCAACCCGGCGGCGATTCAGGCCGCCCAGCTCCTGGTGAAAGCGGGAGAACCGTTTCGCCAGACTTTGGCAGAAACGGTGAAGTCAACGGAGATTACCCTGCCCGACGGCAGCCGAAAGACCGTGGCGCTCAATCCCGCGTCGCATGAACTGGTGTTCGGTGACACGGCGAAGCAGGGTGTGTATCACCTCAACGTGGGAACGAATCAAACCGTTTTTTGCGTGGACCTGCTCGACTCGGCCGAAACCGACACACATCCGCGCGCGGAGTTGAACTTCGGCAAGTTCGGCAACGTAGCGGCCACCACGATGCGCCGGGCCAATTTGGAAATCTGGCGCTGGATCGCGGCAATCGGGCTGGTGGTGCTGATGTTCGAGTGGTGGTATTACCATCGGAGGACGGCGTGACGGCGCGCAAATGGTTAGAGCGGAAGGTCCCATTGTGGATCGTATTACTCGTAAGCGCCGTCTGCGGAGTGGCGCTTGGTTTGCTGTTTCCGACTACTCATCATTCTAGTTTGCTGAGAGTGGTCATTTACACCTCCCAGGACCAGGTTTACGCCGAACCGATCCTGAAACAATTCGAACGAGAGACGGGCTTCAAAGCCCGCGCGGTTTACGACAGTGAGGCTGTCAAGACCGTCGGGTTGGTGAACCGGTTGATGGCGGAGAAGGGGCATCCGCAGTGCGACATTTTCTGGAACAATGAGGAACTGAGGACACGCCAGCTCGCGGCACGAGGGCTTTTTGAAAAATGGGCCGCGGCCGGTTATCGCAGCCGGCGAATCGCCGTCAACACGAACAAAGTTTCGCTCACGGCAGCTCCGCACTCGTTTGCGGAACTGACGAATGAGACGTGGCGCGGCAAAATCGCGCTCGCCTATCCGCTGTTTGGCACGACGGCGACGCATTTTCTTGTGTTGCGACAAGCCTGGGGCAATGAACGGTGGCAAAGCTGGTGTCGCGCGCTGGCAGCGAACAAGCCGTTTCTCGTGGACGGCAACTCCGTCGCTGCGAAACTCACCGCCAAAGGCGACGCATGGATTGGCCTGACCGATTCCGACGACATCGCGGCGGAACAGCGCGAAGGCGCGCCCATCGTCGCGCTGCCACTGACGGAAGAATCGTTGCTGATCCCGAACACGATCGCCCTTATGCGTGGCGCCCCGCACCGCCGATCTGCGGAGGAGTTGCTGGAATATCTCCAACGGCCCGAGGTCGCGGGGGAATTGATCGCTGCTCGCGCGTTGGAAGGTGTGTCAGTGCAAAGCGTCACCAACGCGACCCTGAAACCGGATTGGGTTAAACTCCTGGCGGACCTGGACACAGGCACGGCCCGGTTGAAGGAGATTTTTTTGAGATGAAATCCCGCGCGTGTTCGCTCAAACAGTGACGGCTTGATGAGGAATCTGAAATGAATTTCGGGCTGCTGAGAAACAGTTTGCTCGTGAGCGCACTGAGCACGCTGCTGGCGCTGACGCTGGGGTTCATCACCGCTTTGTTCGTGAACGGGTTGAATGCGCGCGGGCGGCGATGCTTCATGGTATTGGCCGTGCTGACACTGGCACTGCCGCCGTTTTTGGTCACGGATTGCTGGATGACATGGTTTGGACAATCCGGCTGGCTCGGCAAATGGAGCGCGCTAAGCCTTGAAACGCCGGACGAGAACGTGAGGCAGCTCGTCCTCTCATTCGAGACCGCGTGGGTGCTGGCATTGATGCTGTGGCCCGTGTCGCTGCTGCTGGTGCTCGGCGCATGGCAGCGTCTCGAAGCAAACCTTCTGGAAAACGAACCGTTGCTTTCCGGCGGCGCATTGTTTCGCCGGTTGCTGGCGCCGCTTGCGCGCGACGCGCTGACACAAGCCGCCGTGGTGACCTTCGTTCTCGCGTTGAATAATTTCGCCGTGCCGGCGCTGTTGCAGGTGAAGGTTTTTCCGGCGGAAGTGTGGGTCAATTTCAACACGACCTTCGATTACGGCGCCGCGGCGCAAATGAGCTGGCCACTCGTGGCCGCGCCGCTTGCGTTGTTGTTCTGGCTGCGAAGGCGTGAAATTTCCTGGCCGCGCGTTGACGGTGCCGCGACCGCCGGTGTTTTCCGCCGCCAACTCGGGGCGCGGTGGTTCGCCTTCAGCGGCGTGGCGGCGTGGGCGGCCGTGGCCCTGTCCGTTGGCGTTCCTCTGACCCGGTTGTGTGCAAGTGTTCGGACCTGGCATGAATTCGTCCCGGCGGTGCTGGCCGGACAGGGGGCCATCCTGGATTCGGCGATGCTCCCGGCGGTGTCCGCCACGCTGGTGATTGTCGCGGCGCTGGCGACCTGGCGCTGGCCGATCGGCCCTCTCACGTGGCTGCCGTTTCTGGTCCCGGGCGTGCTGCTGGGCATGGCGTTGATTTTTGTTTTCAATCGGCCGCCCTTCATCGCGTTTTACGAAAGCGTCGGCATCGTTTTTTTTGCGTGGACCGTGCGCTATCTGGCGGTCGGCTGGAACACGACCGCGCAGGCGCTGCGTTCGGTGGATGCCGATTTGTCGGATGCCGCGCGACTCGAAGGAGCGTCGCGCTGGCAATCGCTGCGGCTGGTCCAATGGCCGCAGGTCGCGCCGCTCGTCGCGGCGGGCTGGTATTTGACGTACCTGTTCTGTTTGTGGGACGCGGAGACGTTGATTCTGGTCATGCCGCCGGGTGCGGAGACACTGGCCATCCGTGTCTTCAATTTTTTGCACTATGGCCACAACGCCCAGGTGAACGCGCTGTGCCTTGTCCTGTTGATGCTGGCGGTCGCGCCGGTGGCAATCTGGAGCGGATGGCGGGTGACGCGAAACCTGAAGACTGCGGCGGTGAGTGCGCTCCCGCTCGCGCCCCTGGCCGCGCTGATGCTGGCCGGGTGCGCGCCCGCGACTTCTCAGAACGAAGCCCCGGTGGAAAGCAAATTGTTCAGCCGCGTGCAGGTGATCGGTACCCGCGGCGCCGGGCTGGGCGAGTTCAACAAACCAAGGTCGGTCGCGGTGGACGCAAAGGACAACCTTTACGTCGTGGACATGACGGGCCGGGTGCAGAAGTTTTCACCGGACGGGACGTTCCTGAGCTTCTGGCAAATGCCGCAAACCGACAAAGGGAAGCCAAAGGGAATGTGCCGCGACGAAAAGGGGAACATCGTCGTGCTGGAGCCGCATTACTCGCGCGTGAATCATTTCACGACCGATGGCAGGCTCGTCGCGCAATGGGGCGTTCATGGAACGAATGCGGGAGAGCTGGCATTTCCGCGGTCGGTCATTGTCAACTCGCAGGGGGATATTTTTGTGAGCGAGTATGGCCTGGCCGAACGGTTGCAGGAATTCACTTCAGAAGGCGCGAAACTTGTGCGTGTCATTGGCGGGGCAGGCACGGGTGAGGGCCAGTTCGACCGCGCGGAAGGCCTGGGCATTGACCGGCAGGACCGAATTTACGTTGCCGACTCGTGCAATCATCGCATCCAGGTTTTTTCTCCGGACGGAAAGTTTTTGCGGACCTACGGCCGGCCCGGCGCGGGCCGCGGGGAGCTCAGCTACCCTTACGACGTGAAAGTGGACGCGCAAGGGTTTCAATTCGTGTGCGAGTTCGGGAACAGCCGCATCCAGGTCTTCGACCGCGAGGGTCAGCCGGTCGAAATCATCGGCGGGCCGGGCGCGGGACCCGGGCAGTTCAGCAATCCCTGGGGCATGGCATTCGATTCCAAAGATAATCTCTATGTCGCGGACGCGATGAATCATCGCGTGCAAAAGTTTATCCGCAAGAAGGCGGAAGCGGGACGCGCGGGGCCGGAACTGGAAAGGGATCGTGCGTTCGGCATCACGGGCAATGTGAGGCGGGCCAGCGGCCACGGACCCGGATGAGCTTTCAATTCACCAACCCAGCCTGGCTGTTGCTGTTGCTCGTCGCGGTGCCCTGGACGATCTGGCTGGCATTGAGGTCGGACGTGCAGATCGGCGCATGGCGCCGGTGGACGGCGTTTTCGTTGCGGATGGTGATCGTTGTGGCCCTCATTCTCGCCATTGCCGGCCTGCAATGGAAACGGCCGCAGGAGGGGATGAACGTTTTCTTCGTCCTCGACCGTTCGGACAGCATTCCGCCGGAGCAACAGGAGGCCGCGCGGCTCTATGTGTCCAGAGCGTCGGCGCAAAAGAAGCCCGTTGACAAGGCCGGCGTGCTGGTATTCGGGACCGATGCGGCGATTGACACGTCGCCGAACTCAAAAATCGGCGACCAGAAAATCCAGGCGGTCGTTGGGAGCGAACGCACGGACGTCGCTTCGGCCATCCGCCTGGGCACCGCCGCCTTTCCCGAGACCGGCCAGAAACGATTGGTGCTCCTGTCGGACGGAAACGAAAACGTCGGCGACGCTCTGGCGGCGGTGCTTGCGGCGAAACCGCTCGGCGTGTCAGTGGACGTTGTACCGCTCGGTGTCGCGCGCGGCGGCGATGTGTCCGTGCAAAAACTTTCGCTTCCGGGCAACATCAAGAAGGGACAGACGTTTGAGGTCAAAATCTTCGCACAGGCCGATCAGGCTCAACGCGCGACTGTGCGGTTGTTTCAAAACGACCATTTGCTGGGCGAACAAAAAGTCCAGTTGGAGGCCGGCAAAAACCTGTTCACGTTTCCGCAGACACTGACCGAGCCGGGTTTCTACAGTTACGAGGTGGAGATCGAAGCGCCCGGCGATTCTGTTCCGCAAAACAACCGCGCGATCAATTTTACCACCGTGCGCGGGGATCCGCGGGTTCTGGTTGTCTCGGCCGAACCCGACAAGGACGCGTTACTGGCCGAGGCGTTGCGCTCGGCGAACCTCGACGTGAAAATCGCCGACACCACCAAGTTTCCCGGCACGCTCGCCGAGATGCAGAGCTACGACACCATTTTTCTCAGCAACGTGGCGGCCGGCGACCTCGGAGACACGTTGATGAAGTTGCTCGAAAGCGCGGTGCGTGATTTTGGCGTCGGTCTGGTCTGCGTTGGCGGCGATCAGACGTACGCCGCGGGCAGCTATCGCGGCACGCCGCTGGAAGAGACGTTGCCGGTGGACATGGAGTTGAGCAGCAAGAAGGTGCTGCCCCCGGGCGCGGTCGCGCTCATCATGCACGGCATGGAGTTCATGAACGGCAACCAGATTGCCCGCGACTGCGCCGTCGGCGTGCTCGAAGCGCTCGGCCCGCAGGATGAAATGGGGGTGCTGCTGTGGGACGGCACCGAGCACTGGCTCTTCCCGCTGGCCAAGGTTGGAGACAAGAAGGCGATGCGCCGGTCGATTGCCGGCATGAACCAGGGGGACCTCGGCAGTTTTCAAAATATCATGGGCATGGCGCACGAGGCGTTGAAGAAATCCAATGCCAGCCTCAAACACATCATCGTGTTCAGTGACGGAGATCCCGCGGCGCCGACGCCGCAATTGATGCAGTCGATCGTCAGCGACCGCATCACGGTCAGCACGGTGTTGATCGCGGGCCACGCGGGTCCGGAAACAATGGACATGATGGCGCAGCAGGGCCACGGGCGATTTTATCCTGTGCAGTCGGCGGACCAGTTGCCGCAAATCTTCATCAAGGAAGCGGCGGTAATTTTGAAGTCGGCGATCTACGAGGAGCCGTTCAAGCCGCAACAGGTGTCGTCGAGCGAACTCATCCGCGGCATCGCGGCGAACGAGTACCCGCAACTGCGCGGTTACGTCGCGACGAGCCAGAAACAGCGCGCCGAGACGCCGTTGTTGACCGACAAGGGCGACCCGCTGCTTGCGCACTGGCAGTTCGGTCTGGGACGCGCAGTGGCGTTCACCTCGGATGCGAAGGCGAAGTGGGCGCAGGACTGGCTGGGCTGGCCGAAGTACCAGCAATTCTGGTCGCAGATTGCGAAGTGGAGTTTGCGTCGGCTCGACAACGCGGACTTCACGACCGACGTGACGATTGACAAGGGAGAAGGCGTCATCAGCGTGGAAGCGCTGGACGAAAAGGGGAATTACCGCAACTTTTTGAACCTGCAGAGCGTGGTTGTGAGTCCGAAGGGTGAAAGACAGACGGTGCGCCTGGAACAGACCGGGCCGGGGCATTACGAGGCGCGATTTCCCACCAAAGCCGTTGGCGCTTACGCCCTCAATTTGATGGACATCGCGAACGGAGCGGTGCGTGGCACACAGCGCCTCGGCGCGAGCGTGAATTATTCCCCCGAGTTCGGCGCCACAGAGCCGAACAATAATTTGCTGCGCCGTCTGGCCGAAGCCGGCGGCGGAAAGATGCTCGACCCTGGCATTCCGGCTGAGAATCCATTTTTGCACGACCGCCTGAGGACTTTTCAACCCCGCGATTTGTGGGAATGGCTCCTGAAGCTGGCGATTATTCTGTTCCCGCTCGACGTTGGGGTGCGGCGCGTCCAGCTTGACAAAGCGGAATGGCTGAACGCGACGGCCACGCTGCGGCGGTGGCTTTTCTTCTGGCGCGGAACGCCGCGGACGCCGGAGGCTGACGAGTCGCTTGCGGCGTTGCTCGCCCGCCGCGATCAGGTGCGGTCGAAACAAACCGCGCCCATGGTCCAGCCCAGTCCGGAGCTGTTCAAGCCCGAAAGGCCGGCCGTCATCACACACGCGAAAGACGAAATCAGACCGGCTGAACCGGTCACAGGATCTCCTGCTGAGGGTCCGGATGAAGCGAAATCAACCGGGCAAGCGGCGAGCACGGCGAGCCGATTGCTGGAAGCCAAACGGCGGGCGCAGCAACGGAAGGATCTGTGATCGAAGCCGGGGCGCTTTGTAAAACTCTTTATGCAACCGCCCGCATAAAAGCATTGCGCCTGTGCTTTGGGTTATGGCTTGATTCCTGCGCCTGATCGGCTATTTGAAGCCGGATTTCTGGTCTGGGCGGGACGCTGTTTTCCCGTCGGAACGCGATGAGTCGATCTCGGTTGCATATGTTTTACTCGGGCCGGGTGCAGGGCGTCGGGTTCCGTTACACGGTCAAGACGCTGGCGTCGGGCTTTGAAGCGACCGGAATTGTCCGCAACCTGCCGGACGGACGAGTGGAACTGGCGGCCGAAGGAATGAGAGAAGAACTGGAAGCATTCCGATGCGCGATCCAGGACTCGGAAGTGGGCCGGTTCATCCGCAACGAAGAGGCGGTTTGGAGCGAAGCCACGGGCGAATTTCGCGGGTTTGAAATCGTGAGTTGAAGCAGTCATGAAATACGCAATCATCGCCGACATCCACGCCAATCTCGAGGCGTTACAGGTGGTGTTGGAAGACACCAGGAGCCAGAAATGCACGCATTACGTCTGTCTCGGCGATGTCGTCGGCTACAACGCCAACCCGAAGGAGTGCCTGGACATCGTCCGGGACGCGGCGATGCCCTGTGTGAAGGGTAATCACGACGAATACTGTTCAACCGAAACGAACCTCGAAGGATTCAATCCGCACGCGGCCGAAGCCATTCAATGGACACGTCAGCAGTTGACCGAAGGAGACCGACAGTGGCTCAAAGAATTGAAATACATCCGGCTCGTTGCCAGCTTTCAGGTCGTGCATGCGACGCTCGACGGCCCGCAGCGCTGGGGTTATGTGTTTGACCGACTCGCAGCGGCGGCCAGCTTCACCTATCAGAACACGGCGGTCTGTTTTTTTGGCCACACGCACGTGCCGGTCGCTTTCATTCGCGACAGCGTGGTGCGCGGCGGCACTTATTCCAAATTCAAAATCGAACCCGGCCGAAAATATTTCATCAATGTTGGCAGCGTTGGCCAGCCGCGTGACGGGAACCCGAAGGCGGCATACGCGATTTACGACATGGATGAAGGCTCGGTTGAATTGCGCCGTTTGGACTACGACATTCCGGCGGCCCAGGCAAAAATCATGGCGGCCGGCCTGCCGCCGCGGTTGGCCGAGCGCCTGGCACTGGGAAGGTAAGACCGGCCGCTGGCCGCCCGCGTGCAGGACGGTGAACCGTCCGATTTCCAGCCCGGTCCTGAAATGCCGGAGGTGGCCGGCGCCGCCATCTGCGCCGTGTGTGATGTTCCGCCCGCGCTTTGAAAATCCTCATTCTCAAACCGAGCTCGCTTGGTGACGTCATCCAGGCGCTGCCCGTCCTGCGCCTGCTCCGGCTGCATTTTCCGCGGGGTAAAATCTATTGGTGGATTGATGCGGCGCTGCGCGAGTTGATCGAGGGCGATCCGGACCTTGATGGCATTTTCCTGTTTGAACGGCGGCGATGGTCTTCGCCGTTCCATTGGAATGAGCTGCTGGCCAGTATTCGCCGAATGCGCGAGATGAAGTTCGATTGGGTGATTGATTTACAGAGTCTGGCGCGCAGTGGCGCTTTCGCCTGGCTCGCCAACGGAGGATTGACCGTGGGCCTGGACGATTCCCGCGAGGGCGCGCGAGGTTTCTACGATGTGGCGGTGCCACGCCCGGCATTTTTCGCCCACGCGGTGGATTGGTATCTGGAAGCTTTGAGCGTTCTCCGCGTGCCGGTGCATTGGAATTTCACCTGGCTACCCACGCGGATCGACGCGGCAGCTGCCGTTAAGGCCAGGTGGAAGGTGGATTCCGGCCGTTGGATAGTGCTTCAGCCGGGCGCACGCTGGGTCAACAAACGGTGGCCCGGTGATCATTTCGCAGAACTGGTGCGGCTCCTCGCACGCGATTACAAGGATCTGAATTTTGTGATTCTGGGGAGCAAGGATGACGCGACTCTGGGCCAACGCATCGCGGTGGCAGAGCCGAAGAGGTGCCTTGATCTGACGGGGCGTACTTCACTTCTGGAGATGATCGAATGGATACGCTCAAGCGAGCTGGTGGTCACGAATGACACCGGACCGATGCACGCCGCGGCGGCGCTTGGCACCGCGGTTGTGGCGATGTTCGGCCCGACCGAGCCGCGGCGCACCGGACCATTCGGTCAAATCCACCGGACGATCCAGTTGACTTCGCTGCCTTGCGTGCCGTGCCTGAAGGACACATGCGCTTACGACAGGCCGTTGGAGTGTCTGCGCAGCGTTACGCCGGCGATGGTGCGCGCTGAAGTAAGCCGCCACCTCGCCGAATTGGAACGCGCGCGGCTTCCTGTCTGATTTGAAGGGATAAAGCGACTGCTGGCATCCGGCGCGGTTTGAATATGCCCTGCATTGGCGGCGTCGGACTGGGCGGTGAGAAAGCGCTCAAAGTTTGCATTCCGACGCAGATGGCTCGTCGTCGCGTCCACCGAATTGCGCCTTGCCAGTGGACCGCCCTCGCCTACATTGGCCCAATGAATTTTTTGCGACCCATCATCGGGTGTTGCCTTGCGCTTGCGCCGGCCGTGACCGCGCAAGTGAGCGTGGAGTTGTCACTTGATCAGGATCAGTTTCTCCCCGGCGAATCGCTTCAAGTGGGCGTTCGTGTCACCAATTTTTCCGGACAGACACTGCGCATTGGCAAAGACAACGACTGGCTGCATTTCACCATCGAGGGCGTTGACAATTCCATCGTGCCGGCTTTCGGAGACGTTCCCGTGCAAGGTGAGTTTGAAGTTGAGTCCTCGACGGTCGCGACGCGGCGCTTGGACGTGGCGCCTTACTTCGCTTTGAACCGGCCGGGGCATTATGTGATTACCGCGACAGTGAAGTTGAAACAATGGGACAAGGACCTGGTCAGCAAATCCAAAGGGTTCAACATTATCGCCGGCACGAAACTTTGGGAACAGGACTTTGGCGTGCCGACGGTTGCGGGGCAGGCGCCCGAGGTTCGCAAGTATGCGTTGCAACAGGCGATTCACCTGAAGCAGATGAAACTTTACGCGCGCGTCACCGACCAGTCGGAGTTGAAGGTCTTCCATGTTTTCCCGATCGGCCCCATGGTTTCGTTCAGCAAACCCGAATGCCAGATCGACAAATCGAGCAATCTGCACGTGCTCTACCAGACCGGAGCCAGGAGCTTCAATTATTCCGTGATCAATCCTGACGGCCGGCTCCTGGTGCGCGAGACTTACGACTACTCCGACACGCGCCCCGTGCTGCGAATTGATCGCGAAGGGCGAATCCTCATCGGGGGCGGGGTGCGTCGATTGTCGTCCGACGATCTTCCACCGCGCGCCGACGCTTCGACCAATGATGCCAAGACGCCGAAACCGTAAGCTGGGTCGGTACGCCAGCTGTTGCTGGGCGCTTTTTGCCGGGCTTGTTTTCTTCAACGCTTGCTGCGCCGAGACAGTCACGCTGCATCTGCGCAACGGCGCGCAAATTTCCGGTGAGATGCTCTCGATGGACTCGACGTTCCTGACGATCACCAACGCGCTGCTGGGCAAAATCGCGGTGCCTGTGGCCGAAGTGCAGCGATTGGAGAAAAAGCCGGGCTCCGTCCCCCCGCTGGTCGCCACCAATCAACCGCCCGTCACGGTCGCCACGAACGTGTCACCGACCAATCAACCGCCGGGGCAAACGGCCAGACCGTCGTTGACGCCGCAAACGGTCGTGACCACCAAGGCAGTTGAATCCAAAGCGCCCGCGCCGGCATCCGCACCTGTCAAGCCGAAGCCACCGAAGCATTGGAACTTGAATGTCGATATTGGAACGGATCTGGAGTACAACCAGACCCACCGGGAGCTTTACTATGGTCACGTCAAGTGGACGTACGGGAAGGACCGCTTTCGAAGCATCGTCGACTATCTGGCCAACTACGGAAAAACAGACGGCATTCTTTCGGCCAACGATATGAACGGGAGCGTACGACTTGAACTCGACGTGGGCAAGTCGAAGAGGTCGTTCATGTTCGACGCCGCCGGCGCCGGATATAACCAAATCCAACAGATTGATGCCACGTACGATGACACCTTCGGTACGGGGTACAAGTTAATCACCCGAAGCAATTTTACGTTCAATGTGAGCCTGGGCGCCAATTACCAGAAGAAATACCTCAAAGACGGCTCCGCACCGAATTACAAGGCCGTTAATCTGGGGGAGCAGATGGCCTGGAAAATCAATCCCAAGTGGTCGCTGGATCAGAAGGTTGATTACTATCAGCGTATCACGGGAATAGGGGACTACCGCCTTCGCTTTGAGTCCAACCTACGCTATCTGCTCTCGAACAACATCAACCTGAGCCTTACGGCGGTTGACCAGTATGATACACAACCGGCACCGGGTGTCAGCAAGAACGACCTCCTCCTCCGGGTTGCGTTAGGTGTGAAGTTTTGACCGTTCAAGGCTGATCCATCAGCAGCAGGCTGGAGGATTGCAACTGTTCTATCTTCCGTACAACGTCGTCAAGATTCGGAAGCACAAAGTCGTGGTGTCCCTTGCCGATCCAGGGCGATTTCAACAGCAACGACGTACATCCCACCACATGCGCGGCTTGAGCGTCCTGCCATTTGTCGCTAACGACGAAGGAGCGGTCGAGGTCGAGATGCCATTTGAACGCGGCTTCAGTCAGCAACCCGGCTTGAGGTTTGCGGCAGGGACAACGATCGGTTTCGTCATGAGGACAGACAAGGATGTCATCGAGGGGAAGACGCTGTTTGAGCAGGGCGTGCATCCGGTCCAGCTCGCGGCGGGCCAGATAACCGCGCGATAGCCCGGGCTGGTTCGTGATCGTCAGCAAGACGAATCCCGCCGCCTTCAACTGGCGCAAAGGATCGACCGCCGCCGGGTTCACTTGAAACTCGTCGAGAGAGAGCGGAGTGACCTGATGGTCGCGTTCGACCTTCGCCAGATTCAAAATTCCGTCTCTCTCAAAAAATACACCGGACTTCATACGAACTGACCAAGCATAAAGACGGCCGGACACGCCCGAGCAGAAACCAGCGTTAAATGCGTGTCTTTAGCGCGGTTCGGATTTGCAAAAGTGCGAGCGTGCGGACTAGAGGGGGTGTAAAGGATCTTCCGGCCGTCCAAAACGCCCTATTGGGTCAGATCCTTTGCGGAGCGAACACGACTTTCCATTTCTTTGACAATAGGCCGGGCGCGCGCCAGCGCGGCCTGTTCGGTCTGACCGGGAAACGGCCGCAGAACAACGCAGACGGCGGCGACCGCCTCGCCGTTGCGATCGTGCAATGGCAAAGTCACAAGCGTTTCCTTCTTGCCGCGGCCACAGTAAACAACGTCCCTCGCAACGACATCCTCCGCCGCCTTGCCGGCCGGTTGCCCAATTTCGTGTTTGTTGTCACCTGCGACGATATGGAGATCCGTTTTCGGCCCGGTCGCCGCGTAAATCTTCAACCCCAGCAGCCGTGGGTATTTCTCCAGGGTCTCTCGAACCAGTAGCGCCGCTAACGGTTCCTTCGGGCGGTAAATGATTTTTGTGTCGCCGAAATAACTGACCGAGTCGGACTTGGTCCAAAAACCGATTTTGCCCTCGCTAAACGTGGTGTCGGTAATGTCGGGGATCGCCTGTTTGCCATCGAGGAAACACCGTATTTTGTTGCCGGCGCAGTCGATGGCAAGTTCGTGCCAGGCATTGGTTTGAATCTCGATAACCGGGCCGATCGGATCCGTGTGGGTTCCGTCAACGAACTTGTAAAAGCGAAAGTTCTGTCCGAGCGAACTGACTCGCGCGATGTAGTAATTATTTTCGTCCTGGAGGCGGAAAGCCACGCCCGCCATCTGTTCAGCCGAACCGCTCACGGTCTTGAATCTTGTCGTGAGAGTGAAGTCGTCGAACGTTTGTTGTTCGAAGATAAGCAGGGGGAAATGTTCACCTGTGGCGTCGCGTGACAACTGCGCGAGCACCGGGTGCCGGGTGGCAACCGATGACTTGACCTCGGGTCCGGCGGACGACGGCCGGCTTTGGTCGTCGATGACCTTCCACTCGCCGGGTTTTCCTTCGCCGGACACTGCGCTGCGAAAACCAGGCGGCGGTTCGTTGAGGCGGGCTCCGCTGAAATCAAGATAGCACTCCGCCGCGCGCAACTGCCAGGCGAAAGCCAGGATGACGATACCGGTGGTCAAACGAAACATCGCGTCGCAACGTAGCAGGAAAACGCGGCGCGACAAGCATTTGCCTCCTGTGGCCCACTAATCCTGATAGATCATATCCGCCACCGTGCGACCTGCCGGGATGAAAGGAAGCACGTGTTCAGTGTAGGGTGTGATAACGTCGAGCACGTACGGCTGGTCTGAGTCCAACATGCGCTGAATGGCGGAGCGCAGATCTTTTTTGAACATCACGCGTTCGCCGGGCACGTTGAAGCTTTTCGCCATGGAAACGAAATCAGGGTAAATCTGCTGGCGGTTGTCCGGATCGCCGAG
>DATNDF010000515.1 GCA_035607015.1 Candidatus Angelobacter sp.
GTGATAGAACTCGTGCTGGACGAGACAGGTCAGTTTGCCGAATTCCGGGATGTATTTGCCGAGGAGTCCGACGTCGTGCATGGTCCGCAGAACCGGGGCCACATTGCCGCGCTGGTCGAGGATTTCCAGGAACGTCTCACGCACGTGCTGGTCGCGGAGAAACGCGCGGTCCACGAGCGGAAGCTGGTTGCGGATCAGCTGCGCCAGGTCCGGATGCAGCCTTAATCCCCGCTGCTGGGCGTAAAGAAACACGCGCATCAAACGCCTCGGCTGGTCGCGAAACACCCGGCCGGACACCGGATAGATCTCGCCCTCCACGCATTTGAAACCGTCCACCAATTGCTGCCGGAGGCGGTGTCGGCCGCTGCGGATGATTTCACCGAATGACGGCAGCCGGCGCTCCGGATGCGGCAGCAGCGCCAGCCGCTGTTCGAGGGTGCGCGTGATGAGGTAAACGTTCCGCATGTGGCTGTAGAGATCGCCCATGAACGCCTCGAGGCGTTTGACCGGCGATCGATCCTCATACCCGAGACTGTGCGCGATTGCGGGCTGGAGACTTTTGGTGAGCACATCCGCCGGACGATTGACGTGGTAATGCAGATCGTTGCGCACTCGAAGCAGATAATCGTAGGCCGCCTCAAGCTGTTTTCGCTCGCCTTCGTAGATCAGCTCGCGCTTTTCCAGCTCCGCCAGAGAGCGTGTGCGATACTTGAAATATGCCATCCAGGTCAGGTTTTGAAAATCTCGCAGACCGCCGCACCCGTTCTTGATGTTTGGCTCCTGCATGGTCGCAGAATTACCGAACTTCGCCCGCCTCGCCTCCTGGTCCTTCAGCCGGGCCGCGATGTAATCGTCCTCGAATCCGCGCACGCACCGCGCCAGCACCAACGCTTCCAGCCGTTCAAACATCTCCCGGTCCCCTGCGATAAACCGGGCTTCGATCAGCGATGTCTTCGATTGCATGTCGCTGTTTGCAATCCTGACCGAATCGTCAAGCGTCCGCACCGAGTGCCCGACCTTCAAGCCAATGTCCCAGAGCGTGTAGAGCAGGCCGTCTGTAAGCGCCGACAAGTAGGGGTGAGGCTTGCCGCGTGCCGTGGATATCGTATCTCCGCTGTGCAGGAACATGATGTCAATATCGCTGTGTGGATTCAGTTCACCGCGGCCGTAGCCGCCGATGGCCACCAGGGCAAACCGCGGCGGCGGCGCTTTCGTTCCGACCTGAGTGGTGCCCCCTACCGCGCCGAGGATGTAGCGCAGGAGCACGTCCAGGACAGCCGCGCGGGCACGGCACACTTCGCGTCCGCCCGCGCCCGCATGATGGAGCATCTTGAGCCGGTGCGATTCGACCTTGAGAAAATTCTTGTAGCGCGCCAGCTCCTGCGAAGGCTGCCGGCCGGGCGGGAGCGGCAGGCGTCCCGCGGCATCCGCTTCGATTTTCTCCAATAGCGTTGGCATCGACGAAAATTAGGGAGAACCGGGTTTGAACGCAAGCATGCGGCCCCCTGCGCCGCGCAATGTACCGCAACCTTGTCGCCGGCCCGGTTTTTGTTAGCATGCGCCCCTTATGGCGGCTGATCTCGATCCCGATGCCCGTCTGATGCTGAGCGTCAGGCGCGGCGACCGCCGCGCTTTCGAGGAACTCGTCAACCGCTACAAACAACCGGTAATCAACTTTCTTTACCGGACGCTCGGCGACCCCGTCGAGGCGGAGGATCTCTCCCAGAATGTCTTTCTTCAGGTTTTCAAGTCCGCCGACCGCTACAAGGTTTCTGCCAAATTCACCACCTGGCTTTTCACCATCGCGCGCAATTTGTGCCTGAACGAAATCCGCCGACGCTCACGCCATCCGGCCGAATCGTTGGACGCGCCGCACCCGGAACACGATGACCAGCCGTTGCGCCAGTTTGAGGACGCCAGGAACTCTTCTCCGCCGGACGCGCTGCTCCACGGAGAGCTGGAGGAAAAAATCCAGCAGGCCCTGGGCGAACTGCCGGATAACCAGCGCCTCGCCATCCTGCTTTGCCGGCAGGACGAACTTTCCTACGATGATATTGCCCGCGTGCTCGGCTGCTCGCTCCCGGCTACGAAATCGCTGATCCATCGCGGGCGTGAAACCTTGAAGCAGAAACTGAAGCCGTATTTGCGCACCGGCTCGTGGAAAGGTTCCGACAAATGAAGGCAACTTTCCTCCTCTCCCGGTTTTAGAACGAAAGGACTGACAGATGAACAATGCTGAATTCAACCTTCTCCTCGAGACGGCGGCCCGGCGCGGGCTCACGGCGGGAGAAAAAGACCGGCTCCAGGCCTGCCTCGCCAGCGACCCGGCCGCGAAGACGATCTGGGATGAGGAAGAGGCGTTGACCTCGTTGCTGGGTGGATTGCCTGACGCGCCGATTGCATCCAATTTCACGGCGCAGGTCTTGCACGCCGTCGAACGCGATGAACAAAACCACCCGGCAGCACCCGCGATTTTCCGCTGGTTGAGACTACGCCGCCCGGCACATCCGTTCCTTGCCGCGTGTGTGACTCTCGTCTTCCTGGCACTGGGTCACTGGCAATATCGAATCGCGCAGCGCGAGAAGATGGCGGCTGCCCTGGCCAACGTGGCGCGCAGCGTGGAGACTGTCTCTCAAATCGCCCCGCTGCCGGCAATGGAGATGTGGAAGGACTACGAGCCGATCAGCCGCCTCGCGCAAACCCGGCCGGAGGCGGACCAGGAGCTGATCGAGGTGCTTCACGAACTCGCGCTGAAATGACCGGTCCTCACGTGCAAGCGAAGCGTTCCCTGGCCTCTCTGCTTTTCTTCGGGGCCGTAAGCGCCCTCCTTGCAGCCCAGGCGCCTGACAGGACCGCACCACCGCCGGACACGCGGCTTCCTCCTCTGCCGCAGCCGCCGGTGGCTTACTTCCGCACTTTGCTCGCTTTGAACCCGGACGAATTGGACAAGACCCTGGCGCGCGTATCGGGTCCGATCCGGACAAATCTGCTGGCCAAATTGCAGGAATACTCGGCCCTCACGGCGGATGAACGCGAAGCGCGCCTTCGCGTCACGGAATTCCAGTGGTATCTGGGGCCGCTGATGAGAACGCCCCCAACCAATCGCGTCGCGCAACTTGCGCTCGTCCCGGATGAATACCGTCCGTTCGTCAAAGAAAGTCTGGAGCGCTGGGACGCCCTGCCGCCGACCGCACAAAGCGATTTCCTGCGCATCCAATCGGCGACCACGACGGAACGCGAAAACGCCTTGCGGAATCTTTCGCCCGAGCAGCGGCAAAGGCTGGAACAGGGGCTGGCCGCGTGGTCGTCGCTGCCCTCCGGCAAGCGCGAGCGTATGTACGGCAGTTTTAAGCGATTCTTCGAGTTGCCGCCGCGCGAACGAGAAAAAACGCTGGACGCGCTTTCCGACGACGAGCGGCAGGAGATGGAAAAAACCCTGCAGACGTTCGAAAAACTTCCTCCCTCGCAACGGCTGGCCTGCATCGCTTCGTTCCAGAAATTCACCGAGATGACGCCGGCAGATCGCGCACAGTTCCTGAAAAACGCCGAGCGCTGGAAGGAAATGTCCCCCGCTGACCGACAGACCTGGCGCGCGCTCGTGACCAAACTTCCCCCGTTGCCGCCCGGATTTGGCCTGCCGCCGCTCCCGCCCTCGCCCGGACAAAAATCGAGGCCGCCTCTGCCGCCGGGAACGATCATCCTGACAAACTTGTCGCGTTGACGACGTGAGCCGGGGTATTTGCCGTTTGAGTTTTCAAATGACGCCCCCTAACTTGCCCGCGTCGTGCACAAGATTGCGTTTCAATTCGGTGGTTTAACCATCTACTGGTATGGTGTGTTTGTCGCCCTGGGGTTCCTCGCCGGGCTTTGGACTGCCAGCCGGCGCGCGCTCCGTGACAGCATTCGAGCTGAAAGCATCGTTGATCTTGGCCCGTGGTTGATTCTCGGCACACTCGTTGGCGCGCGCGGTCTTTATGTCCTTTCCTATTGGCGCGAGGATTTCTCCGGCAGACCGTTTTGGCAGATCTTTAACATCCGGGGCGGCGGACTGGTTTTTTACGGCGGTCTCATCGGCGCGTCGCTCACCTGCGTCCTTTACGTCCGCTGGAAAAAACTCCCGCTCTGGAAAACCGCCGACATCCTCGCGCCCAGCATCGCACTCGGACACGCCTTCGGCCGCATCGGCTGCCTGATGAACGGATGTTGCTATGGCCGCGCCTGCGAACTGCCCTGGGCGATCCAGTTTCCCTACGGCCACGCCACCTACCGGAACCGCGTCCATCCGACGGAAATTTACGAAGCGGCCTTGGATTTTGTTCTCTATTTGTTCCTCGCATGGCTCTTTCGCAGAAAGCGATTTGACGGACAAATCTTCGCGCTGTATCTGCTCTGTTACGCGGTGCTGCGGGCGTTCGTGGAATCGTTCCGCGGCGATTACACGACGTATTATCTTGGCGGGCACGCCACGCCGGCGCAGGTGTTGAGCATTTTTATTTTCATGGCCGGTGCGTTGCTTTGGTGGGCGCTCAGCGGTCGGGAGTCCAAGGCAGAAAATCCAAAGCCGCGATGATTCTGCACCATCCCGCGTAATGCCCTCACCCAACGAAACCGTTTTCCTCGTCGAAGAATCGCTGCCGCATGAACGGCTCGACACTTTTTTGCGCTCACATTTCCCCACCCTCTCGCGCGGCGCGATCCAACGGCTCATCGAGCAGGGCGACATTTGCGTGAACGGCAAATCTGTCAAGGCCACGCATGCGCCGCGGGCTGGCGAAACGATTGAAATCCACTGGCCCGACGCGAAACCCGCCACAGCGGCGCCCCAGGAAATCCCGCTCGACATACTTTTCGAGGATGCCGATCTGCTCGTGCTCAACAAACCGCCGGACATGGTGGTGCACCCGTCGGCGGGTCACGACGATCGTACCCTCGTGAACGCGCTTCTGCATCATTGCGCCGGCCAACTCAGCGGCATCGGCGGTGTGGCGCGTCCCGGCATCGTGCACCGACTCGACAAGGAAACCAGTGGCTGCCTCGTCGTCGCCAAGAACGATCCGACCCATCTCGCGCTCTCGACACAGTTCGCCGGGCGCGAAGTGGAGAAGATTTATCACGGGATCGTCTGCGGCGCGGTCACGCCGGAACGCGGCGATATCCGGGCAAACATTGCGCGGCATCCCACGCATCGCAAACGCATGGCGGTGACCGACGGCAGCGGGCGTGAGGCCTGGACGAGTTATCGCGTGCTAGAACATCTGCGCGAAGCCACGCTGGTCGAGGCGCGGTTGCACTCGGGCCGCACGCACCAGATTCGCGTTCATTTCAAACATCTCGGCTTTCCGATCGTCGGCGACACGACTTATGGCAACCGACAAAACAATCGGCTGACCGAACTGACCGGCTACACGGCGTCGCGTCAAATGCTCCACGCTCACAAACTCGCCTTCAAACATCCGCGCACCGGAAAACAAATGAACTTTGAAGCGGCGCAACCGGAGGATTTCAAGGAGGCGGTTGCCGAGTTGAGTTGAGTATTTCTCGTTGCGCACGAGTCGTTGGATGTTGGAAGATCCCTTATGAAAGCAGGTGAAGATGCTCTCGTCGGTGATCTCGCGGGGAAGTAGATCAGCGTGATCAGGTTTCATTCCGCCCGCGCTTTCTACACGGCTGACTGTCTTCGGACCAATCACTTCAAGCTCGCCAGGAACTCCACGAGGTTGCGCAGGTCCTGTTTGCCCAGAATCTGGCCCATCCCTTCCGGCATCGGTGACAGTCCCTTGTCGCGCGATTTGATGTCGCTCTTCTTCACGGTCACGAGCCCGTCCTCGGGCGAGTTGATGACCAGTTCGCCGGCGGTTTCGCTCTTGATGACCCCTGCGTAAACGGTACCGCTCGTCAATGTGACCAAAGCGCTCTCGAATCCCGGCGCGATCTGTTTGTTCGGCAGCACGATGGATTCGAGGAAATATTGGCGGTCTTTCTGCGTGGCGACGTGGCTGAGGTCCGGCCCCACGTCGCCGCCTTCGCCGTTGATCTTGTGGCAGCGCACGCACGAGGCCTCGGGCCGCTCGAAGAAAATCTTTTTACCTTCCGCCGCGTTGCCGCCGTAAAGCGTCTCTCGGTATTCAGCCAGGGGATCGTCCTTCGGTTTTGACGCCTGATATTTCTCCAGCTTCTCCTTGACCTCGGGCGCATTCCGTTTGGATGCCGCATCGAGCAAGTCGAGTTGAATTTCCTTCGGCACGTCACCCGCCAGCAACCGCGTGAGCCAGCCGGACAACACATCGTCCGCGGCGGGATCTTGCAACGCCCCGAGTGCCGCGAGCGCCGCTTGTTTCTCCCCGACGGAACTGTTGCCGAGCGTGGCCGCCAGTTTGGTCGCAGCGTTCGAGGTCCTGACCTTGCCCTGCAACGATGTGGCGGCCCGGCGCAATTCCTCGCTGGTGTCTCCTTGCGCGATCTTCATCGCGGCTTCGAGTCCGGGATCGTCGAGCGTCGCCAGCGCCTTCAATGCCTCGACGCGGACCCGGCTGGAGAGTTTCGTGTCGGCGACCAGCTCTGACAACACCGGCCCGGCAGCAACAATCTCCAGGCGGCCCGCCGCATGAATGGCGGCGATACGGACGCGATCCGAGGCCGACTTCAAGATGGCCGCGAGGCCGGGCTGCAAGGCATCAACGGCCGTCTCGCGCGCGCGGACCGCCGCCACCGGACGCCACAGGCCGATGACGCGGTCACGGCCCGACGGATGCGGCCAGTCTGCCAGTTCTTCCAGCGCTTCAACCCGCATGTTCTCGACCGCGTCGGAATGCGCGGCATAGCCGGCCAGCGCGGCGGCGCTTTGGGCCGTGCCATAGTGGAAATTCGCATTGAGCACGCGGCGAAGAATTGCCTCGTCCCTGATTGGCTTGTCGATCAACGCAGCCAGCTCGCGCATCGCGCCGTTGATCGGTTCGTCATTGATGGCGCGCGCGGCTTCAAGAACCAGCGCCGGGTCGGCATCCTTCAGGAACACGGCGATTTCCGCGCGACGCAACCGGCGCATGGCCAGCAGCGCCCCCATGCGGATCGCGGATGAATTGTCCTTCGCTGCGATCACGAGCGCGTCCATGTCGTTGATCCCGGTCAATGCCATCACGCCCGCGTGGCGGAGATAGGGATCCTTGTCCGCATTTTCACGGAGCATCGCAAAGATCGCGGGCAGGGCTTCGCGACGGCCCAGTTTCCCAAGGCCCATCGCGGCGAAGAACCGGGCGCGCGGACTCGCGTCGCCCAACAGTTTCAGCAATCCATCGTACGCTCCGAGGAAACGGCGGTCGCCGAGAATCTTCGCGGCCTGGGCGCGCACCTCGGCGTCGCTGTCACCGAGCAGAGAGAGTAAGGGTTCCATCCCCTCTTCGACACGCCGGTCCGGGATTTGGGCCTTGATGTCGGCAATCTGGCCCAGGCCCCAGATAGCGTGGAGCCGCGCGAGCTGGCTGGCGTCCTTCCGCGCCACACTGGCAAGCGTTTTGATCGCTGCCTCGCCTTTTTCCGCCAGAGCGAACTGCGCTTCCTGCCGCACGCGCAGGTCACGATGCGCGAGCAATCGGGCCAGTTCGTTCAGTGAACGTTTTTCCATTCCCTCGGCGAGGAGTTTTTTGGTCTGGAGCACGATCGGGTCCTTGTCGATCACCGGATCATGCACGCGGTAGATCCGGCCTTTGCCGGTCATTTCCCAGCCTTGCACCCAGTCGCTCACGTAAACGCCGCCATCCACGCCGAATTTCACGTCGGTGGCGAGCATCCCCCAGACGAAATGCCCGGGCTTCGTCAGTTCGAACCCGGCGCCCTTCGGCTGAAGTGTAAATGAATGAACGCCGCTGTTCGCCGCACCGCCGCGGAAATCGACCAGAAAGAAATGGTCCTTGAACCGGTCCGGCAGCCCGGTGCCGGGGAAATACGCCACGCCGGACGGGCCGCTGGCGATGTTCGCGATGGGCGGGACGATGTACGCCGCCTGCCCGTCGAAATGCGGATACCAGAGCTTCTCCGCGTTGAACGGCCCGCGCGAGTACGGATTCTCCATGAACTGATAGCCGACGCGCCAGCCGTTGTCGGCGCCTTCCACCAGATAGGCCCAACGCGCCTGATCACCGCTGTCCGAATTGTTGTCGCCCGTGAACAGATTGCCGTACTGATCGAACACGAGATCCTGCGGATTGCGCAGGCCGTAACAGAACACTTCGAGATCGGAGCCGTCCGGGTAACAACGGAAAACACAGCCGCTGTCGGGTTCGCCCACGTGACGACCGTCCGCCACCTTCACATTGGACCCGCGGTCACCGATGCTGAAATAGATTTTTCCATCCGGCCCGAAATGCACGCCATGCGAATCGTGCCCGAGGAAACCGACCCGCACGCCTAAGCCGTAGTGAAGGGATTGGCGGAAATCCGCGACGCCGTCATTGTTCGTATCGCGCAACAGCCAGAAATTCGGAATGTTCGCGTACCAGACCGTCCCTTTGCGGGCGAGCACTCCCGCGGCAATGCCGTCGAGCGGATCGTTGAATCCTTCGGCGAAGACGTTGGCGTGGTCCGCCCTGCCGTCGCCATCGCGGTCTTCGATCAACTGAATGCGTTCGCTTTGCTCGTAGTATTTCGCAAAACGGTCGCCGAGATGACGCTTCATTTCGGCGAGCCGGTCGTCCACGCTGCGCGACGCAAGTTCTTCATCGAGCCAGGGCATGATGCCACGGATGTCGTCCACCCCGGCGTGCAGCCGGAACGTTTCGCAGACGTACGCGCGGCCTTTCTCGTCGAAATTGAATGCGACCGGATTGGCCAGCATCGGCTCGGCGGCCCAGAGGTCCACTTTCAATCCGGGCGCCACGGTGAAAAGTTTGAGGGCCCGTTCACCCTCGTCGGACGCAGCCGCGATTTTTGGCGGGATGGCCGCCGGCAAGCCGGGAGAGTGTTGCGCCAGCACTGACGGGGCCATCCAAACCACTCCGGACAAAATGAGCCCGCTGCAGTGGGCGGTTGAAACATAATCGAATTTCAGCATTGGTTTGGAATGATAGCGGCGAGGTTCAAGGAATCAAGGGGCCATGCTTTTGAGCTGTTCTGACGCAGGCGAAAGCGCGGGTATTCGGCCGACCCGATTCAGACACTCAAATCGGATTCCGCGAAAAAGGGCGGTGATGGCGTGATTTTCACGCATTTTGCGTGAGATTTCTCCCGGCGGCGTCTCCGGCAGGGGGCCTTGCGGTGGATTGGACGCGGTATGAACACTGCTGGCAATTGCGGAAGCAGAATGATAGGTTGACTTCGTCCCCCGTCCTGAAGCAATGGAAAACCGGTGGGACGTTGGCAACGAACACCAAACGCCGCGCTGGAACCGAAGCATGGAACATGTTCGCCAAGGGACGACGTTGAGCCGCGTTTTAGACTGGTGCCGCGAGCAGGACGCGACCGATCTGCACGCCCAGGCAGAGAAGCCCTATTCCATCCGCGTTCACGGCAAACTGTCCTGGGTGTCGGTTGGAATCTTCGCGCCGCCGTCGAACGAAGAAATCTACACCCTTTTGCGAGAGAATTTTTCGCCCGCTGCCTGCGCCCGGATTGAAAGCCAGTTCGAAGTGGACTTGAGCTTCTATCATGGCAGCCGGCGTTACCGCGCCAACTTCAGCAAGCAAAAGGGGGACCAGTCATTTTCATTTCGCACGGTCCCGCAGCAGCGGCTCAAGCTCAAGGACCTCCAGTTGCCCGCCGCATTAACGGAGGTCGTCAAGGAGCCGCGCGGGTTGGTGCTGGCCACGGGACCGACCGGCCAGGGCAAGAGCACGACGCTCCGGGCATTGATTCAAGAGATCAACGAAACCAGCGCGGTACGGATCATCACTGTCGAAGACCCGATCGAGTATGTGTTCGAGGATTGCCGGGCGCAGTTTGAACAGCGCGAGGTCGGCATCGACACGGCGTCGTTTGCCGACGGCATCCGCAACGCCATGCGGCAGGATCCGAATGTTCTCTTCATCGGGGAAATCCGCGACCGCGAGAGCATTTTCGCGGCGATGCAGGCCGCCGAAACCGGGCATCTCGTCCTGACCACGTTGCACGCGGATTCTGTTCAACAGGCCATTGGGCGCATTCGCGAGTACTATCCCAGTTCCGAACAGGCGAACATCAGCAGTCTGCTCGCGCGGAACGTCAACACGATCCTTTGCCAGCGGCTCATTCCGAATGTGCAGGGCACACGGACCCCCTGTCTGGAAGTGTTGAAACGGGACGCCGGTGTGCAGGACGCCATCCAATCGAACAATCTCCATTTGTTGACCGGCATCATCGAGGTTTCTTTGAACCAGGGCATGCACACGTTCGACCAGTACCTGATCGAACTGCTGGCGGCGGGAATCATTTCGCGCGAAACCGCGCAACATTTCGCGGTCAACAAGCACAAGCTGGACATGGCGCTACGGGGAATACTGACCTACACACCCATCCTCAAACCGGACGAGGATCGCTGACCATGATACTCATCGCGCTGCGGATTCTGTTGGGGGCCGCCCTCGGCTACGGGTTGAGCAAGGTCTGGCAGAACGCGCAGGCCGCTCCCGCCACGGGCGACCTTGCCAATGCCTTTTACCTTGCCACTTGCGTCATCCTGGCGATGGCCAACGCGGTCGTTTGGGCGCCCTTCTTTGGGGACGTGGTGAGTGGACCGTTGACGGGTGTCATTACCAGAAGCACGTACGTCGGCCGCAAGAACCGACTGCTGCGATTCATCCATTGGCTGGAGAACCGCGGATTCCGGCGGCTGACGCTTCAGGTTTGTTTTCTTGAAGGCGTTCTTCACCCGCGCCGTCCGGCAGCGTTTGTAATCGGCCTGTCGAACGCCAGGTCGGGATCGTGGTTTGAGAAAATTTTCGCGTGGGAAGTGTTCAAGTTCGACAACGCCCGGCACTGCATGGAGGCGTACGAGGCGTTGCGGCGGCATGGCATTGACCCGCGTCCGCATCACAATCCCGAAGTCAACATGGTCCTCGTTTCGCTTGAACGCGAAGTCAAGCCTCCGGCTGAAACCATTCTCGTCCCGCCGGCCCCGCCGGCGCCTCCGCTGAAACGCGACCGACGAATCAGACTTTTCGACACGGAAGAACCCGAAGCGGCTGACGCCGACGTTGAGAAAATGACGACGGGCACGGACCAAACAACGACTGTGCCAGCCAATCCCGAACCGGCACCGGCCGGAATCAGCGACGCGGGACCTTCGCTTGAAAACCTGCCGGATGCCGAACAGGACCCGGCCGACTCGACGCTCGTTGGCCGCATCAAAGCACTCTTCCGGGGGAGTTGAGCGACGGTCGCGTTTTGAAAGCATCGAACCGTTCGCGCGGTCGGTGAATGACAGGGTCATGAGAAGCGGTACTTGAAACAAATGTTCCGGACACTCCACAAGATTTATGTCGGGATATTGTGGGTCATCGCCCTCGGCGCCGTGGCGCTGCTTTATCAGCAGCGATCGGTCTTTTATCCCCTTGTCGATCTGGTGGACGCGCTGCGGCCCGGCGACGGATTGAAACAAGAGCGGTGCGGGGAATTGTCCGGGCAGGTCGCCCGTGTTCTGAGCGGCGACCTGCTTGAGTTGAAAGATGACCGCGGCAACTTCCATCGGATCCGGCTGACAGGCGTGGCGGCACCCGAGTATCAAATGAACGATCGGGCCGCAATGAGGCGCGCGGAGCGAAGCCGATCCGAGCTCGGCCACCTGATTCTCTCCAGCCGTGTCCGCGTGGAGCTGACCTTCACGAACGAGTCGGGCGGGGGGATGGGCATCGTTTATACCGGCGTCACCAACATCAACGCTCTGGCCGTCGAGTCGGGGATTGTCCGGGTGAAGCGCGATCAAATGAACGGGTTGCCGTTGAAGGATCGTTACGCGCTGGTACAGGCCGGCCGGAAAGCCCGGGAACACGGGGTGAACGAGGGGGACTGAAAGATTACCCCGCGGATTCAACAAATTGGCTGACACGGCGCTTGGATAACGGCTAATTGGTCCGCGTGCATCTGGCCCACCTGAGACTGCGTGACTTCCGCAATTATGCGCGGCTGGATGCGGACTTCGGCCCCGGATTTCATCTGCTGCTCGGAGAAAACGCCCAGGGCAAAACGAACGTTCTCGAAGCGATTTATCTGCTGGCCACACTGCGATCGTTTCGCGGTGTCGGCGGCGCGCAGATGGTCCGGCATGGGCAAAAGGGTTATTTCGCCGGGGCAAAGGTGGTCGGCCAGGGTGAGCGCGAAATCAAACTCTACTGGTCTTCCGCAGAAAAGAAACTGGGCCTTGACGGCCGCCCCGTGCGCAGGCTGACGGATTACCTCGGCGTGTTGCGCGTTGTCGTGTTCTGCACCGAAGACCTGCAACTGGTGAAGGGCGCGGCGCGGATGCGCCGGCGGTTCCTCGATTTGCTGCTCTCGCAGACCCACCCGGCCTACCTGCCGCTGCTCCAGCGCTACACCCAGGCGCTGCGTTCGCGGAACGCGCTGCTCAAACAACGCGCGCCCGACGAAGCGGCCCTGGAAAGCTTTTCACGTGAACTGATCCATCTGGGCAACCAGATCGGCCTGCGCCGGCGGGAACTGGCGCCAAAACTGTCTCCGCTCGCGCGGCTGGCGTATCGTCGCATCGCACACGACGCCGAGGAACTGCGGCTCGAATTCCAGCCGAGCGCAAAGCGGGACTTCGCCATCGAACTCGCGCAGTCGCGCGGCCGTGAGCGGACGTATCGCACGACGCTTGTTGGCCCGCACCGAGACGACCTGCAATTGTTGTTGAACGATCGTCCGGCGGGGCAGTTCGGCAGCGAAGGTCAGAAACGCACGCTTGCCCTCGCCCTGAAAATGGCCCAGGCCGAATACCTCGCGGGGATTCATGGCTCGCCACCGATTCTGCTCATCGACGACGTGATGGGTGAACTGGACGCGAAACGCCGCGCCGGGTTTCTCCCGTTGCTCGACCGCGCGCGCAAGGGGCGGGGCCAGGTCTTCATGACCTGCAC
>DATNDF010000516.1 GCA_035607015.1 Candidatus Angelobacter sp.
AAATCTGGTGGAACGAGCAATGGATGGGCTGGCCGGTGGACGAAAGTTACGCGCGCAATTCCAACGTCACCGACGCGCCCAAACTCCAGGGCAAACTGCTGTTGATGGTGGGCGAAATGGACCGGAACGTGGATCCGGCGAGCACGATGCAGGTCGCCAACGCCCTGATCAAGGCGGACAAGGATTTTGACCTGCTGGTCGTGCCCGGCGCGGGACACGGCGTTGCCGGCACATCGTACGGCTGGCGCCGTTTGGAGGATTTTTTTGTGCGGAACCTGCTGGGAAGAGAACCGCGCGGGGAGTCGAATCTTGTCGCGACCACTCCGGACCCGCGGTAAATTGGGACCACGGACAAATGAAGAAGCCACCCTGGCGGGGCGTTTTTCCCGCGATCACCACGCAGATGAAAAACGACGGCGCGCTCGACCTCGAGGCCACCGCGCGCCACGCCGGCATCCTGATTGAATCCGGCGTCAGTGGCATCATCTTTCTCGGCTCGCTTGGCGAAAATCAGGCGCTCACGCCGGATGAAAAACGCCGCGTGATCGCGGCGATGGTGAAGGCCGTGAACGGTCGCGTTCAGGTTTTGAGCGGTGTGGCCGAGAGCAGCACCGCTGAAGCGTCCCGGTACGTCCGCGACTGCGAACGGCTCGGACTCGACGGGTTTATGCTGATGCCGGCGATGCTTTACAAGGGCGACCCGCGCGAAACGATAACGCACTTCCGCACGGTGGCGAAGGCGACCGGTCTGCCCATCATGATTTACAACAACCCGATCAGCTACGCGAACGACGTCACGCCGGAGATGTTCGCCGAACTCGCCGATCAGAAAAACTTCGTCGCACTCAAGGAAAGTTCCGGCGACACACGCCGCATCACCGATTTGCGGAATGTCGTTGGCGACCGATACGCGATTTTCACCGGCGTGGACGACCTGGTGCTGGAGAGCGCGATCCTCGGGATTGACGGCTGGGTCGCGGGCAGCGGCATCGCCTTTCCCGCCGAGAACCAGCACCTCTGGGAACTCACGCGCCGGGGCGAGTGGGACAAGGCGCGCGAAATTTACCAATGGTTTACGCCGTTGCTGCACCTCGACGTTCACACGAAGTTTGTGCAATACATCAAACTGGCCGTGCAGGAATGCGGACTCGGCGCCGAATGGGTCCGCGCGCCACGCCTGCCGCTGGTGGGCAGGGAGCGGAAACAGATTTTGAAGATAATCCATGCCGGCATGGAAAACCGACCGGAGTTGCCGAAGAAGAAATGAGGGTCCCCACCACTCTCGAAAATCTCCTGCTCGCATCGGCAATTGCGGGACTCGCGCGGTCCGCCGACGCCGCGGGATTTTTGCCGCCCGGCTACACAGTTCCAATTGTCGATATTTCCGGTGAAACCAACCGGCAGGTGGTTGTGGATCGCGAGTCCGGCCAATACCTCGGGCATCCCGGCACCGTGCTGCTTGAAGATGGCCGGACCCTCCTGACGGTTTATCCCAAAGGACACGGGCGTGGCGCGCTGATTCTGAAACGGAGCACGGACGGGGGACAAACGTGGTCGAAGCGACTGCCGGTCCCGGAAAACTGGGCGACTTCGCTTGAAACGCCGACCATCCATCGCGTCTTGGATGAGCACGGAAGGAAAAGGCTCATTGTTTGGTCCGGTCTTTACCCCGCACGCCTTACAGTCTCCGAGAACGACGGCAATACCTGGACACCGTTGAGGCCGGTCGGCGATTGGGGCGGCATTGTCGTGATGGGCAGCGTCGAAGCATTGCGTGACCGGGCGGGGCATTATCTGGCGCTTTTCCACGATGATGGCCGGTTCTTTACCAAAACTCCGAACACCGCCAAGCCGGTCGTGATGACGCTTTACCAGACCGAATCCTTCGATGGAGGTCTGACCTGGGATCGTCCTCACGCGATCTTCGCGTCGAGTGAGATTCACCTCTGCGAACCCGGTCTGATCCGTTCGCCGGACGGCGGGCAACTCGCGGTGCTGCTCCGCGAAAACCTCCGGCGACGGAATTCACACGTGATTTTCTCAAACGATGAGGGTCGCAGTTGGAGCGCGCCACGAGAGTTGCCAGCGGCGCTAACGGGCGACCGCCACGTGGGCAAATACGCGCCCGACGGTCGGCTGTTCGTTTCCTTCCGGGACACGACTCGTGTTTCGGCCACGAAAGGCGACTGGGTGGGATGGGTGGGCAGCTATGAGGACATCGTTGCGGGACGCGAAGGCCAGTATCGTGTCCGAATCATGCACAACACCAAAGACGCCGACTGCGCGTACCCGGGCGTCGAGGTGCTGCCCGATGGGGCGTTTGTGACAACGACGTACGGCCATTGGACAAAGGGCCAACCACCTTACATCGTCAGCGTCCGTTTCAAACTGGCCGAGCTGGATGCAAAGTTAAAACCCCCGACCAGTGAACCTTAAACTTCCAGCGATGAATCTTCCGGTCTTCTTGTTCCTTTGGATGTTTGTCGGGGTCGCAGAGGCCGGCGAGTTGACATTCCCTTCGTTGCCACAGCCCGCCTGGGGCCACATCGCCAGGACAACCAACTCGACCGGCACGATTCTTCTCGAAGTCGGTTCGTGGCCGGCCGACGGGAAGCTGTCGCTTCCGACCCCGTTTCCAAACATCACGGCCGTTCATCTGCTCGAGGGCTCAAAGCGCGAACCGATGAAGTGGGTTTTCAATACCGACGCGACACGGCTTCAGATTGAGGTTCCATTGCGGGCTCCACTGGCTTTGCCCGCGCTCGTCGAGCTGGAGACGGCAGAGAATTCGGAACAGTTCGCCGACGGGCGCGTCGTTTTCTCCGCGCTCGATGCGCGAGTGCAGGGCAGCCGCGCGAGGCTGGAGTCGAATCCTGGCAACCATCGGATCGGCTTCTGGACCGACCCGCAGGACGGGGTGAGCTGGGAGTTCAAGCCGACGCGATGGGGAAAGTATGATCTCGAACTCACGTTTTCAGCAGATGGCGGCGAAGGCACCGAGTTGCAGTTGGAGGTCGCCGGACAGAATTTCACCGTCAAACGTCCTTCGACGGGCGGTTGGTATCGTTACCAGACGTTGCCGATCGGCCGCGTACATTTTTCAAAGGCCGAACCGTTCACGTTGCGCGTGAGCTGCAAGACACTCAAAGGCGGTGCGGTGATGAATCTCAAGGCGGTGACAATGCGGCCCGCGCCGGAAGGGAATCCGATTACGCAGAGCGTGGCGGGTGTCATCACGCTTCTGGCGCGCGATGCGACGACGCACGGCGTCATGTTGCGCTACGAGCCGGCGGAGATTAAGAACTGCCTTGGTTATTGGGTGAACCCGGACGATTGGGCCGGGTGGGAATTCGCCGTGACGAAACCCGGGGCATTTGACGTCGAGGTGTGGCAGGGTTGCGGCAAGGGACAGGGGGGCAGCGAGGCGGAGGTCCGGATCGCAGGCGAGAAGCTCGATTTCATCGTTCAGGAAACGGGACACTTTCAAATCTTTGTCCCGCGCCGGGTTGGCCGGGTGAACCTGTCGCAACCGGGAAGCTACCGGCTGGCGGTGCGCGCGCTGCGGAAAAAGGCCGGTGCTGTCATGGACGTGCAACAGGTCCGGTTGATACCGGTCGCGTCGGCGCAAAATGTTTCGCCGAACGCGGCAAGGTTTTTAAACGCGCACCGCGTGGTCTTTCTGGGCGACAGCATCACCTACAGCGGCGAATACACGGAGTTTATCGAAGCCTATGTTCGCATCCGGTTTCCCGAATCGCGCGTCGCGTTCCTGAACCTTGGCCTTCCGAGCGAAACCGTCTCCGGCCTGTCCGAACCGGGCCATGCAGGCGGCGCATTTCCACGACCCGACCTCCACGAACGCCTCGGACGCGTCTTGGAGAAGACGAAGCCCGACGTCATTGTCGCGTGTTACGGGATGAACGACGGGATTTATTACCCGTTCGACACGGAACGGTTTCAGAAGTTCAAGGATGGCATCCTCCGGTTGCGCGAGCGCGCCGCGGCGGCCGGCGCGAAAGTCATTCACGTCACGCCGCCGACGTTCGACCGCCTGCCGCTCAAGGGCCATACGCTGCCGGACGGCCTGGCTGAGTACCAGTCTCCCTACGATCACTATAATGACGTGCTCGACCGCTTCTCGGATTGGTTGTTATCTCAACGCGCGCAGGGCTGGGAAGTCATAGACGTGCATGACCCGATGAACCGGTTCCTCGCCGGACGGCGCCGCACCGACCCGGATTTCATTCTCGCGCGGGACGGCGTTCACGCGAACGCGCAGGGGCACTGGCTCATCGCCCGCGAAATTCTGCGTTACCTTGGCGCGCCGGATGAAATCGTTTCCTCGGATGCTCCCGACCTGTTGACCAGGTCGCACCCCAACGGAACGGAGATACTAAAGCTGGTTCAACAGAAGCAGCGTGTGCTCAAGGACGCCTGGCTTAAATACGTCGGACACAAACGGCCCGGCATGAATCCCGGCAAACCTTTGCCGGAGGCGGAAGGTGAAGCCGGCGCGCTGGACGCGAAAATTCACGCGCTCGCTGAAGTTAAATCTGCCGCGGGCGGGCCGGTGGACGCGGACAATCGCCCGCTCATTCGCAAGCTCGGCACCATTGACCTCGATCTGGTCGAGACGACGCCGATCGTTTTCAAGGACCGCCTCTATCGTTTTGAGTGGGTGCGCGAGGGTTACTGGAACAATCAGCGGAAAACAAATTACTTTCGACTTATTGATCACGAGACCGGCGTGCCGACGGCCCCGTTTGCCGACGGGCATGAATTCGGTTCTGCGTTTGTGGACGGAGACACGGTTTATGTCACCGGCACGCGGGGCCGCAACCGGGTGGATATGTTCGTCTCGCGGGACCTCAAGACCTGGGACTCGCGGCCGGTCATCAATGACGGCCGTTACGGCATCTTCAACACCTCGCTCTGCAAGGCGGGAGACGGATATGTGCTGATGTTTGAGATCGACAAGCCCGCCGAGGAAGCGGGCGTGCCGTTCACCGCGCGTTTCGCGAAGTCACGGGACTTGCGCGCGTGGGAGATCACACCGCCGGAATGCAACTACGCGAAGGACCGTTATACCGCGCCGCACTGCCTCCGGTGGCTCGACGGCTGGTTTTATGATTTTTTCCTCGAAGCCCACGACGGCTACGAAATGCGGGTTGTCCGTTCGCGCGACCTGATCCACTGGCAGGCCAGTCCGTTGAATCCGGTCCTGCGCGCCTCACCCGAGGACAAGGTCATCGCCAATCCAAAGCTCACCGATGCGCAGCGGGCGCGCGTCGCTCACGCTGTCAACCTGAACAACTCCGACATTGATTTCTGCGAATGGCGCGGGCACCTCGTCATCAACTATTCCTGGGGCAACCAACAAGGTGTCGAACATCTCGCCGAGGCTGTTTACGACGGGAGCAGGGAGCAATTCCTGCGGGGCTGGTTTCCGGCCGGTGATTTCAGCGCGGTGCCGCGCTAACTCTGTCCAACATGCAACGGGTTCAATTCATTGACTCACACACGGGTGGCGAACCGACGCGCGTCGTCATCAGCGGAGGACCGGAGCTTGGCGGCGGCGGTGTTGCCGACAAGCTGAATATTTTTCGCGGTCAACACGACCGCTTCCGTTCTGCGGTTGTCAACGAACCGCGCGGTTCCGACGTTCTCGTGGGCGCGCTGTTGGTTGAACCGGCGGACAAATCCTGCGTCGCGGGCGTGATCTTCTTCAACAACGTGGGCTGTCTGGGCATGTGCGGGCATGGCGTGATCGGTGTCGTGGCCACGCTCGCGCACCTGGGCCGCATCCGGACAGGCGGGCACCGGATCGAGACACCGGTCGGGGTGGTGACGACTGCGCTCAACCAGGACGGCTCTGTGTCCGTGACCAACGTTGCGAGTTATCGGAAGGCGAAAGGCGTGATCGTGGATGTGCCGGGAGCAGGCGCGGTGACGGGCGATATTGCCTGGGGCGGCAACTGGTTTTTTCTGGTCGAGCAGCACGGGCAATCGCTCGAACCCGCCAATGTTGAAAAGCTGGCCGATTACGCCTGGCGCGTCCGGCAGGCGGTCAACTCACAGGGCTTTCCCGAGGTTGACCACGTCGAACTCTTCGGACCGCCGGTCAGTTCGTGGGCGCGCTCGCGTAATTTCGTTCTTTGTCCGGGCCGTGCCTACGACCGGTCCCCGTGCGGCACGGGAACGAGCGCAAAACTCGCCTGCCTCGCCGCCGAAGACAAACTCGACGAAGGCCAGCCCTGGGTGCAGGAAAGCATCATCGGCAGCCTGTTCACGGGACGCTATCGCTGGCTTGATCGTGCGGCAGGTACCATCGAACCCACAATTATCGGAACGGCATTCGTCAACGTGGAAGGAACGCTGCTGCTCGACGACCGTGATCCGTTCTGCTGGGGCATCCGTTGATTCATGTCGAAGCGCATCCTCGTCATCGGCGGCGGCGTCATTGGCCTTTCGACCGCCTATTACTGCGCGCGAAAAGGTCACCACGTCACCGTTGTTGACCGCAATCCCGAACAGCGGGACGGCTGCTCGTTCGGCAACGCAGGCATGATTGTGCCGAGCCACTTCATCCCGCTGGCCGCTCCCGGGATGGTCGCGCTTGGGCTCAAATGGATGTGGAACCCGGAATCGCCCTTCTACATCAAGCCGCGGCCCGACCGGGACTTGGTGAGTTGGGCTTACAGGTTCTGGCGCGCTTCCACGCCCGGGCGTGTGCGCCGCGCAGCCCCGCTTCTGCGTGATCTCCAACTCGCCAGCCGCGCATGCTTCGAGGAGTTCGCTGATCTGACCGGAAATAGTTTCGGCCTGGTGAAACGCGGTCTGTTGATGCTGTGCAAGACGCAGCACGCGCTCGACGAAGAGGCGAAGATGGCGGAACAGGCCGGGCAACTGGGCATCCCCGCCGAAGTACTGGACGCGCGGCAAACGGCCGCGCTTGATCCGGATGTTCGCATGGACGTCGCCGGCGCCGTCTATTTTCCAAAGGATTGCCATCTCTCACCGGACCGGTTCATGGCCGGACTTCAGCAACGCCTCAAACAGGCCGGCGCGGAGTTTTCCTGGAACACCGAAGTCACCGGTTGGCGGGCGAGCGGTTCGCGCATCGAAGCGGCAAGAACGACCGTCGGAGAATTCACCGGGGACGAATTTGTTTTGTGCGGCGGCGTCTGGTCGCCGGACGTCGCGCGCGAACTTCGACTCCATCTCCCGATGCAGGCGGGCAAGGGCTACAGCCTGACCTTGACACGGCCGCGCCAGCTCCCCCGGATTTGCGCCCTCTTTGCTGAAGCCCGCCTCGCCGTGACGCCGATGGGCGGATCGCTTCGTTTTGGCGGGACCATGGAAATTGCCGGTTTGAACGAAGACATCAACCCCGTGCGCGTGCGGGGCATCATCAAATCCGTGCCCAGGTATTACCCCGATTTTACCCCGCACGACTTCGACGGCGTTGAACCGTGGCGCGGGCTGCGTCCGTGTTCGCCGGACGGGCTGCCGTACGTCGGGCGCACGGCGCGTCATTCAAACCTTTGCGTTGCCGCCGGGCACGCGATGCTGGGGTTGAGCCTCGGCCCCATCACCGGCAGACTTGTGGCGGAAATCCTGTCCGGCGAAAATCCGTCCATTCCAATCAATCTGCTGGATCCGGACCGTTACGCATGAAGAACCCGAGTGAGGAAGATGCGGGTCAAACCCGCCAGGTTCGAATCCCGGTCGGCGGCGATCCGGGCGCCTCCACGCGGACCGTGATGTTGGAGGGAGACCTGACAGTGCCGCCTCGCTCAACCGGCATTGTGTTGTTCGCTCACGGGAGCGGCAGCGGTCGGCACAGTCCGCGCAACCGGTGCGTGGCGGGCGTCATTCGCGAGGCCGGCATCGCCACGCTGTTGTTTGACCTGCTGACCCGGGACGAGGAGACCGAGGACAACGTGACTCGTCGCCTGCGATTTGACATCGAACTGCTGGCAAGAAGACTCGTCCAGGCGGGCAGATGGACCGCCTCCCAGCCCGGGACACAAAGACTGGGCATCGGCTATTTCGGCGCGAGCACCGGCGGGGCTGCGGCACTCGTGGCAGCCGCTGAGACCGGGGCGGCGATCGAAGCGGTTGTTTCGCGCGGCGGCCGGCCCGACCTGGCCGGCGGCAGGCTGGAATCCGTGCGGTCACCGACGCTGTTGATCGTGGGTGAACGCGACGGAACGGTGCTGGAATTGAACCGCGCCGCATACGCGCGGCTGCGCTGCGAAAATGAACTCAAGATCATCCCTCGCGCCACCCACCTGTTCGAGGAACCCGGGGCATTGGAGGAAGTCGCGCGACTGGCCGCCGATTGGTTTCGATGCCATCTGCGCCCGCGATGAAGCTGCCGGGCGGGCGGGTGATTTACTTCTTGGTGCGGGTATTGAGCGTGACCATCGGGCGTCTGGCCTTGTTGATCACGGGGTAATTGTTGCGGCGACGGCGGCGTTCCAGTCGCGCCTCGGGGGAAAAGAAGTGCGCGCCGAACCCAACCAGCGCGACCAGAACAATCAGCCCAATGGCCGCAAGCACAACCGGATTATCCAAATTCATGCTCGAATGTTAGGTGCACGACACCGTCTTGTAAAGGTCTTGTGAGTTGCGAGCGTCGCAAGCCGCGCGGAACCAAGGAGGAACTTCGCGAATGACCAAAGTGCGGGCGGAATGGGGCCTGATCACGCTGATCTACAATCTCAAACGGGTGTTGAACCTGGTGAGCTTCGAGAAACTGATGGCCGCGGTCAGTTGAAGGGCCCCGCCGCCGTTTTTCCCTCTCTTCTGCTTACGGCAGCGACCGTAACGCCTCCGCACACCGTGGGAACGAATCAAGGGAACTGAAAGTCCAAAACTCGAAACCAGAAAATCTTCTCCTGCCAACCTTCCTCACTCAAATATCCCAAAACGTTTTCACACAGCCTCGCGCCTTGTTAGACCACGTCGTCATCTTCTGTCGGTTTCTGGTAATCTAGCTCATTTCTACTCCAAGTGGAAAGTCCCATCAGTGAACCAAACCCCAATGTGTAAAACCCGAACATAACCAACAAACGCCAAACACTCGGAATCGACTCGTGTCTGTAGAAAGCAAATAACAAATTACCGAGCGTCATCAAAACACCAAATGGTAAACCAGCGCGACGAATAGAACTCAAAAAGAAATGCTCACGTCCTTTTGCTCGCTCCTGCTCCCATGACTGCTTTTCGGATTTTGTCATAAGCGTGAAAGTGGCCTAACTTTTAATATACGACCAATGGTCGTTGATCCACTTTGAACCCCGCAGCGCTTCCCTCATTTCGTAATGCCTTCATGGCCAGGTTGCTTGCGCCTTAAACTGCGCCTCCGCGCCTCGTTTTTCAAGCCGCTGATTTTT
>DATNDF010000517.1 GCA_035607015.1 Candidatus Angelobacter sp.
GAAATAGCCCCATCCTCCCGACCGGCAAACGGCTCTTCAACGCGCCGGCTTCCATTCCGTCTTTGGCGGCTCGGGCAGGCCCTGCGCCCGAAAGGCGTTTCGAAAGTGCATTTTGGCGACCTTACTGAGGCCGTCCGTTCCGTGCTTCGCGACAAACTCATTGGCGGCTTCGTCCACGGCGCCAGAGGCACCCTTCGGCAATTTGACTCCGAACTGTTTCTCCAGCGCCGCGAGGCGCGTGACGAATTCATCACGGGCAAGAATCGAGGCCGCGGCCACGGCAAGATCCGCTTCCGCCTTGTGCCGTTGGATCAGTTCAATCTCGCGTCCCAACCCCATCAAAGCGTTCGCGACGGTCGCCTTGTTCGCGGCGAACTGGTCGCTGATGGCCCGGACCGGCGGCGGATTCATCCGATGCTTCTGGCCCATCAGATTTTCGATCACGCGCGCGTGGCCCCACGCCAGGATCGCGTTCACGCTCTTCATCCGGCCGTACAGCCGGTTGTAGGCCTCGTTCCCGATTGGCACCACGCTCGTCACGCAACCGGGGGTCTCACGGATCAGTTTCGCCAGATCGGCGATCTTCCGGTCGCTGGAGATGTTTTTGGAGTCGCGAATGCCCGCATCTTTCCATGCCTTCACCACCGCCTCGTTCACATAGGCGCCGGCGATGCACAGCGGCCCGAAAAAATCTCCCTTGCCACTTTCGTCCACGCCCAGCCGCGGCAGCAGCAGCTCCGGGTTCAGCACGGTCTCGTAACCGAGCCGCGCCTGTTTCAATATTCCCGGTTCGAGCACGAACTCGACGAAGTCCTGCGTCCCCTTCCCCTGCACCACCAATTTGCCGCTCTCGTAAAAAACCACGTTGAGTTTCTCCTTGTCCGCGGCGAACCGCGCGTAGGGCACTTCGCGAAATTCGTAGCCGTGCTCGCGCAGATAGCGCTCCAGCGCCCCGGCCTCCAGGCCGGCCAGCACACAGGTATATGAGGTCAATGGCTTCACAAACGTTGAGTTATCCTAGGCGGTTGTCGTAGGCTGCGCAACCGTGCAACGCAAACGAAGGTTGAAGGAAAAGCGGCCGGGAGGGAATTCCGGACGCCATACGCCGGCTGCACTGGTTGGGCCGCTGCTCGCCTGGTTCGCGGCCAATGCCCGCGATCTGCCGTGGCGCCGCACGCGCGACCCTTACGCCATCTGGATTTCTGAAATCATGCTCCAGCAAACTCAGGTCAAGACGGTCATCCCCTACTGGGAACGCTGGATGCGCGAACTGCCGACGGCGCAATCGCTGGCCCGCGCCCGACCGGGGAAAGTGCTGAAGCTCTGGGAAGGTCTCGGTTACTATACTCGCGCCCGTAATTTGCAGACGGCCGCGCAACTGATTATGGACAAGCATGACGGCTGTTTCCCCGAAAAGTTCGATGCCGTGCTCGCGCTCCCGGGCATTGGCCGTTACACCGCCGGCGCGATTTGCAGCATCGCCTTTAACCAGCCGACACCGATCCTCGACGGCAACGTCATTCGCGTGCTCACCCGCCTGTTTGGCATCGGCGAGAATCCGCGCGAAACAAAGACCAATGCGCGGCTGTGGAGTCTGGCGGCTTCTCTGGTCCAGTCAGCGGCGCGGGTGAAACGCCGCGGACAGAATTGTTCGCATCTCAATCAAGCACTGATGGAACTCGGCGCGACGGTTTGCACGCCGCGCCAGCCGAAGTGTCCCCTTTGCCCCGTTCGAAAAAGCTGCGCCGCCTTTCGCGAGGACCGGACCGGGCAACTGCCCAACCTCGGGCGGCGCGCGATTGCGACCGAACGCCGTTTCGCCGCGTTCGTTGTTGAGAGAAGCGGGCGGTTTCTCGTTCAACAGCGCCCGGCCGGCGTGGTCAACGCGCATCTGTGGGAATTTCCAAATCTCGAAACCAACACACGCCCGACAGCCGGCCCGCAGCTGGCAAAAACCCTGTTCAACGAGCGCCCTGAAGCAGTCAAACCGTTGCGGCAAATTCGCCATACCATCACGCGCTACCGGATCACGATGGATGTCTTTCGGGTCGAGTTTGCCAACGGCGCGCCCGATGCGATCCCAAACGCGCGCTGGTGTTCGCCGGCTCAGTTGCACAAGCTGGCCTTTCCGAGCGCGCATCGAAACATCCTGGGAATGCTCGCGAGACAATGAGCCGGGAGGTTCACCGCGCTTCCAACTTCAAGCGCCGACAGCCGTCTGCTTTTCGTTCCGCGCGGGTATTTCTCCTTTCCAAAACTGCTGAAAGCTATTGAAGCGTCGCGCGGTAAAATTTCCGCGCGCCGGGCGGCTGAGGGTCGAAATAACTCCAAACATTGGTTGCCAGCCAGTTAGTCGCCAGCGGCTGCCAGGTCTGAAAATCGATCGAGCCCTGCAACACGATGCGCTGGCCCGGAACGCCTGCGACATCAATCCGGGGCTGAACGCCTGCGCCACCCGATATCGCCAGGCTCGGAGGATCGAGACTCGAAAACACCGTGAGAATCTCCGGTGCGTAAAGATAGCGCGTGTGGCTGCCATCAGTGATGCTTGCGTAAATCGCGTGGAGGCCAGGAGTGGCATTTGTAGCGTTAAAAGGGATGGTAACTGTGCCGCGGCCGACCTGGTCTGTCCCTTGCACCGCGGCCTGCTGCACAATCATTTCATTGCCGTTGTAAGGATTAAAATCGTCGTCGAGATAAAAGCTCACGAGAGCGTTGGTTGTTGCCGGACGCACCCATTGGTAATAGAGCGTGGTAGTGGTGCTCTGGCCGAATGCGACGATGTTCGTTCCGGTGAGATTAAATTTGATGACGTTCGGCCAGTTCCCGTTGTTGGCAGGCAGGGAAGTGCGGTTATCCACCGTGCCCGCGCCCAAATCCCACCTTTGATTGTAGCCATCCCGGATCATCCCGAATCCCTGGCCAACCGGTTGGTCCGTGCTCAAGCGATCGCCCCCACCGATAAGACTGTAATAAAAGCCGGCGACAACACCGCGGCTTTCATACGCAGTCCACCACGTTTGCCGCTCGGTGTCGGTGATGGAAGCTCCACTGTCGCTGGCCGGGGTGTCCCAATCAATTGTTCCGTGATACCAGAGATGCACGTTGGAATGGCGTGGGGAAACGGGCACCGAGTTATTGTTGTAACCTCCGGAAACTTCTTGATCGTCCAGGTGACGGTTATACGCGCCCGAGACGGACTCACCGTTAAAGTCGGCGATACCGCCCGAAAAATCCTGCCAGTAGTTGTCGCGAAACAGAACATTTTCGTAAGTAAGACTGGCGGAAGCATCGGTCGGGAAAAATCCAAACTCGGAGTTGCCGTCATTGTTCAACGGGTGCGGATCGAGCGTCGTCAAGTGGTCAACCCAGACGCCGTTGGTGCCCAACTGGCGGCTGAGTTCGTTCATCAGCGAACCGCCGCGGCTGTGACCGACCAAATGGATCGGGAATTCCGCCAGCGCATGACCGTTCAGATCGGCAATCGCGTTCGTTTGTGAAACGACCAGGCTTGCAATCCACGCAACATTTGAAGTGCTGGTGTCATCATTAAATGGGTTGAAGACGTCGGAAGGATCACCCGACATCTGGCTCCAATCGAGTTTGACGATGATTTCACCCGAGTCGTTGGTCAATGGCGATCCACCTTCACGTTCCCATTGGTACTGGTAAGTGCTGCCGTCCGTCGTGAGCGTGACTTTGTAAACGGTGAAATTAGTTCCGGGAAAGCGGTAGTAATTTGGAATCGCGTTCGCCATTGCGGTAACCCAACTGTTCGCGTCGCTGTAAAAACCATGGGTAATGATGGTCACCCCGGCGGCCGAGATCTGTGACGTGGAAAATAATGCCGTGCAAACCGCGGCGAACAAACCGCTCATCGTCAGAGTCGGGGCCAGGTTTGGCTTCGGCATGGGAAGTTGCATTGATTTCTTTTTCCGGCCTGAACGACGCGCCGAGTAACGCTTGAACGCGCAAAAAAGCAAAGCGTATTCGGACACGTTCAACCTTTCCTGCGCCAGTTGCGCAGTCGAGTGGTGGCCTTTCCCTGGTCACGGCAAATTGGGGCCGCCCGCTTCCTTGACAGTCTCGCGACCTTCAACAAAACTCTCCCGCCTTATGGCCGAACCCCGGAGTAACGAGTTGATGGAAAAGATCGTGTCGCTGTGCAAACGGCGCGGGTTCATCTTCCAATCCTCGGAGATTTACGGCGGCATCAACGGCTTTTGGGACTACGGCCCGCTCGG
>DATNDF010000518.1 GCA_035607015.1 Candidatus Angelobacter sp.
GCGCCGGAGATTTCGCGCGAGATAAATTCGTTGCTCGCGGTCGCAGAATGCCGGGCGAAAAGCATCGGGCGGTTGTGGCGCTGAGACGCAGGTCAGCACCGCGGCCGTGCGGATGGGGCTGCTGTCATCCACACCGCGCTCGATCTTGTTTCGCAACGGCGCGTGCAACACCAAACCCTTGGGCATGCTGATGGTCGAGACCAGCGAATCGCCGGGCTTCAGGGCCACGGGCAGCTTCTGGACGAGGGCGGGATCGAACCAGTTTCGCACGCCGCTGTCATACGCGACTTTCATCTGGGCCGGCGGATTGCGCATGAACCCGTTGCGGACCCGTTGATTCTCGGGGCGCTCCTTGTCCATGTGATCGAGTTCGGCTTCGGCTATTTCCGCGCCATAAAGCGGTCGGGGATCAATCGTTTTGATCGTCGCAGGTCCAACGACGTACCAATCGCCGTTGATAAACTGTCCGACGCGGGCGGGCTGCTCGAAGGTCCAGGTGATGCCGTACTGCGAAACACTTTGCTTGAGCGGAAGCGCTTCGAGCGCCGGTGTCGCAGGCGGATGGTCTTTGGAGTAAACCGCCGCCGACCGATGAATGGAGGGATCATCGGCGATGGCGCGCACGCTGTAAGGATCCTTCTCCGTTGCGATGGCTTGCTGATCGAAGACAGCGCCAGAGGAAATCGCAACGCCGGACGCGCACAGTCCCCAAACCAGCAACCGGCGCAGCGAAGATCGCAAGTGGCCATTGGCACCCATCGTGAGGAGAGAACCGGCACGCTGTTGCTGACGGTTCGATTGACGCGGTGAAGCAATGCGTCGCCGGGTGCGGATCGTGGCCATGCTGTCATTGCACGTTGAATCGGTTTTTCGCGCAAGCCGATTCCACAATGGACAGGCGTTTGGCGGCGGATAAAAAATGGCGGCCGGTCGTCTTTCAGGGAATCTGCCGCATCCGGTAAGTCCGGACATTTGCGCCTGTCGCTGAGTTGGTGATGTCCGAGGCAGACAGACTATTTGTAAGCAGCGGCGTCCAGGTGACGAAGTCGGCCGAGTGTTCGATGACATAAGCGGCGCGGTCGGTCGCGGTGGCGCGGAACTTGAACGTGTTTCCCGGAAGCATCTGCGGATTGAGCAGCCGCAGGATCGCAGGCGGCGTGAAATCAATCTGGTCGTTCCAACGCGCGATGTATCCGGAGTCGCCGCCGCCGGCGTCCTCGAAAATGCCGCCGACGAACAGATCGTTGCCCCAGGCCAGCAGGGCGTTCCCACGCGTTACACTGATCATGTTGCCGATACCGCTGCCGAGGGCTTCCCATTGGGCGCCGTCCCACCGGGCGATCGAGTGGGCGAGCGTGGCGCCGCCGGCATTAGTGAAGGTTCCCGCCGCATACAGGTAACTTCCAATCTTCGCCAGCGACCGCACGGAAGCGGCGCTGGTGTAAAACATGCCCTGGCCAAGCGATGACCAGTTGCTGCCGTCCCATTTGGCGATGGCAGGCGCCGTCACGCCGCCGGCCGAGGTGAATGATCCGCCCACATAAACGTCCGTGCCGTCCACCAGGATGGCGCTTACGGTGCCGTTGACGCCGGTGCCAAGCGGCGACCAGTTCGCGCCGTCCCACATGGCGATGCGGTTCGCAGTGATACCGCTGGCGTTGGTGAACGATCCGCCCACATAAACGATGCCGTTCGCCGCGCAGATGGCGTTCACGCTGCCGCTCACGCCATTGCCCAACTCCCACCAGTTGGCGCCGTCCCAGCGCGCGATGCGATTCGCCGCTACATCGAATCCAGGCGAGTCGTAGGCGTTGGTGAAACTTCCGCCCACATAAACATCCGTGGGAGTAACTTCGATGGCGAACACTGGACCGTCGAGGCCGCTGGCCAGCGGCGACCAGTTGTTGCCGTCCCACATGGCGATGTTGGTGCAATCAATCCCTCCGGCGCCCGTGAAGTCGCCGCCGATGTAAACCTCGTTGTCGCGGGCCTTGATGGCGCGAACATCCAGACTGCCCGCGAAGGATCGGGTCAACCCGCCGCCCAGCGCATGCCAGTTGGTCCCATCCCAGCGCGCGACGCGTGAGGCCGGCGTATCCCCCGCAGCACTGAAGAATCCACCCATGTAAACGCTGTTGGCGGCCAGCCCGAGCGCCTGCACAAAAAAGTGCGTGCCTTGCGCCGGTTTACCCATGACGCCGTGCCAATTGAAGCCGTCCCAGCGGATGATGTGATTGCCGATGACCGTGCCCGCAACGTTGAAATCTCCACAGAGGTAGATCGAACCGGAATTGGAAACGGCGCAGGCGGGGGTGCCGTTGATGGCACCGATGGACGACCAGGAGAGGCCGTCCCACCGGGCGACACGCGTCGCGGTGACGCCGCCGGCGTTGGTGAAGTTGCCGGTGGCATAGAGGTCGGTTCCGAGAAACGCCAGGGCGTTCACGGGAGCGCTGTTCGCGGGTGCTTTAAGTCCCGAGCCCAGCGCCGACCATGTATTGCCGTCCCACCGGGCAACGTTGAGGGCCGGCACGCCATCACCGACCGCAGTGAAATTGCCGCCCACATAAAGGTCGTCACCCAGGAATTGCAGCGTTGAAACGGGGACTCCGGTCAAGATGCTGGCGTCACCCGACACGCCACCGCCGACATCGAACCAGGCGCTGCCATCCCATCGCGCGAGATTGGTAACCGCAACGGTTCCGGCGTTGGTGAACGCGCCTCCCACATAGAGTTGCCCATTATGCCAGGCCATGACATTCACCGAGGGAAACAGGAAGTTGTCGTAATAGCCAATGCCGTCCCCCAGCGTTGACCAGTTCGTCCCGTCCCATCGGGCAATGTTGGTGGCGAGGATTCCGCCCGCATTGGTGAACGCGCCGCCGACGTAAAGGTTGGCGCCGTCGGTCGTCATCTCGAAAACCACACCGGAAAAACCGCCCACATCCGACCAGTTGGCGCCGTCCCATTTTGCCAGGCCGACCGCGGGAACGCCGCCCGCTTGCGTAAAGACGCCGCCCACATAAACGTTCGAACCGAGAAACGCGAAATCATAGATCACCAGTGTACCAGCGGTGATCTCGCCGAGAGTGCTCCAGTTGGTTCCATCAAAAATGTTCACCGTTGTGTTTGTGGCCAGCTGCCCGCTGAGCAGGCTGTAGCCACCCGTGTAGAGTGAATTGCCATTGAAACGCAACGCGAAGTTCCGGGTGCCGGTGCCGGCCATGCCGAACTGGCGATCCCAATGGCCGTCGCCCGGCGCGGCGATGGCTGGAGCAACGGCGATTCCGAAAAGGACCGCAACGAGAACAGCCGACAGGACTCGTGGAAAAAATCCGACTCGAACGACGTTCACACCGAAACGGCGAAGGGGAAATTGGTGGGTCACGTCCCAGAAATAGCGGTTTCGACTCCGGTCGTCAACGCGACGCTCACCGCGCTGTTACGGGCACGCATCGCTGAAACTTGCCGGGCACCACGGCGGTCGGCCCGACGACGTTCACTGGCGGTTTTGGGCGCCCGTCATTTCACGACCGCATCAGGCTTCTTCGCACCGGACCCGGCTTGTGCGGCGCTGATCCGCTCTTCGTTGGTTTTTTTCCAGTCGTCACCGAGTTCCTGGAGCGTTTTGCCCGTCCAATCCTTCCAAAGCTGCTCGGCGTACTTTCCCTCCCGCGCGGCGGCGTTCAGCTTGCGGACGATTTCGTGGTCATGGTTCTGCGTGACCCAATTCAGAAAATTGCCCGTGATGCGGTAGCTCGCGTCATATTTCGTCCGCGCCAGATTCCGCTCCGTGATCTCGGCTCCCTTCGTCTCCGGCTCATAGAGGAACCAGCGGATGTAGTCGGCGATGCCCTCGACCAGCCAGCCCGGGGTGCGGGTGGCGTTGGGGTTCGAGCGCCTCGCGCGTCCGTAATTCTGGACCACGTGGACCATCTCGTGCACGACCGAGCCGACCGCTTCGCGTTTCAATTCCCGCCGGAACCAGCCGCTGTTCAGATTGATCCGGCCGCCCGCGGCTGCCGCCGGCGTGCCGCCCATGTCATTCCGGAACCTCAACGTGACGTTGGTCGCCGCCTCGAAGCCGTCGCTCGGCAACATCGCGACGAGCTTCGGGTACCATTCCTGGACGACCGGCCGGAGTTTTGCGTCCGCCCACTCCATCAGGTCCGGCGCTGCTGTCGCGTCGAGCGTGAACTTGTATTTCCCTCCTTCCGCCGCGAACGATCTGACGATGGGTTCTTCGTCGCCGGCTGGCGCGGCCGTGGGCGCCGGCCCGTTGGCGTCGATCACATCGATCTCGCTGTAAAACGTGTTTCCGAAGGCGTCCCGATCCTCGGTTCGCGAAATGTCGAACAGCAGGTAGCGATACCGGCCCAGCACGCCTGACTCGGGGTCCGACATCGTCACCCCGTACTGGCCGCCGCCATCATCTTCCGATGGGCGCGTGTCCACACTGGCGACGAGCTTCCATCCGCACGATAGCGGGTCGGTTCCCCTCTTGGGCGCCGCATTGAATCCATCTGTGCCGCCCTCGGCCGCGAACAGCTTGTAAACCTGCGGGGCGCGCGTACCGGTGTGCCATGAGTAGGTGTTCACCTGCTTCACCGCAATGACGCTGCCGAGATCGAGTTGAAGCCTGCCGCCATCCGTGCCGGCGCGGAAAAAGAAATTCTCCGCCGGCTGATCCTCGTCCGCGGGAACCCGCCCGTCATGCAGGACGTCCGGTTCGCCTCCGTTCCCATCGCGCTCGCCGTCCACCAATGTGAACGTCCCCTTCGTGGCAGCGTCGTTGTTCGCGGGCGCGGGCACGGCTTTGAACCTGAAGCCCGATCCGCCGGGATTGTGTTCAGTGGAAACCCTGACCCCGGCGTTTGAGAGCGGCGCGGACAGCAGGAGAAACATTCCCGCGACCAACAGTCGGCGAGTCGTGATGGGTGTCATAATGCGCGGACAAAACAATGTCGCAGCGGCGTCAAATTACAATTCCTGTTTTAGAACGGGGAAGGCGTCCAACACGAACACACGCGGCGAGTAAAGAGACGAACGTCCGCGTCTCAAAGGGCGATGGTGGCAACTTCATTTCGGTTCTCCGGTGTCGTTCTCTGTCCCGGCGTTCCTGCTTTTGTTTCCAACGGAACGAAACCGCAGCGCCGTGTATTCCCGGGTTTCCTGCAGACGAAAACCGGACTTTTGAATTTCTCTCGCGATCTCGGGCATGTGGGCCGCGCCCCACGGTACAATGATGTATTCCGATTGCGGGAGTCGGCTTTGGATTTCGTCCAGGAGGCGCCGGTTGCGCTTCCGGAGGAGATCGTCCAGAAGTTGTTCCTGAAACTCGGGAGCCGGCGGATTTTGTATCAGTGTCTGTACATTCTCCGCGTTCAACCCCTTGGAATAAATGAGCATGACCCGGTTGAGGAAATCAATCGTGGTTGGGGCGAACTGTTCGACATCCACATCAGCCCGCACCAACCGTTCCCGGCTTGGCTTGAACTCCTTCACCTGCTCGGCGACGCCGAGCGAGGCCGCCACGCGCTGGTAACTGATCCCGTTCGTGAGCAGATGCCGGCGGTCCGTCACGCCTTCCATGAGAATGATCGCGTTGGTCGGAAACGATTGCGAAAGCTTGCGGTAGAAGTCCGGTTCCCCGATGTGCGACATGGGCACCAACTGGATGGTCTTTCCGTCGTCGCGAACGTATCGTCTCACCTGGACCGTCAAACCGCCCGGCCGCAGCGCCAGGAAGCCCTCGCTGAAATGATTCACGGCAAGCGCGGCGCAAAGGCAGAGATAACCAACGGCGGCAGGCAACAACATGAACAAGTTCACCAGCAGGAATGCCGACAGATTCCGCCAGCTGAATCGCCGGGCCTCAAGCCGGTTCCCGGCGATCAACGGCCAACGGAACTTAAACCCACCCTGCACCCGGTAAAGGACGCTCAGACCGCAGAGCACCTCGCAGAACGACGTGACCCAGGCGATCTTCTCACAACGACTGTAGAAATAGATCAAGAACGGTATGACGACGAGTTGAGCCAGAGGGGTGAACAGAACAACCGGCAAAAACAGGCATTTGGGGATCATGGGAGTGAGTCCCATCAGGCCGTAAACCACCAGAGCGATGAGAGCGGCGAAAAAAAACAGAACTCCACGAATCAACCCCAGGACGTGGATACCGAAAAAGAGAATCAAGGAGTCATCGACCAGCGAAACGGCCCCATCGGCCAGGAATAGTCCCAGACACAGGCTCAGCAGGACGGCGATCAACCGTCGCGCGGGCGAGGACTCGATCGTTGGCTGCGGCGACAGCGGCGGAGGAGAGTCGGCGGACAGGAAAGGGGGAGTGTTGACCGCGGGCGGGGACGCGCTGCCAGCCTCCGGATCGCCATTGAACTGAGGCGGTTTTGGATCCACTGGCATGGCTTGATCAGCTAAGCACCACAGTTTTATTTTGGAGCGAGAGCGTTGGGAACGCACAGCACAAACATGTCGAAGCGGAAGGGCAATGCCCGACCGTACGGGAAGCGGGCGAGACGGCGCGCGGCGGCCCGGGGTTGCACATGCTCCGTGCTTTCCGTCGCCTGCTTTTCAAGTTACAGCCACAACGCATGGTATCATACAAATTGTCGCGCCCTTCACCGGGACTGAGCAACCGCCGGTGCATTGAATCATGTCGCCGGGCTGTGCCTCGAGCCGTTTCTTTCAGTTGTCGGTCCGTCCGGCACCTGTCACACCCGGCTGTTGTGGCGACGTCCGAGAATTACCGCGGGCGCGGATTCAGGGACAACGCGGCGGTCGTATCGTTGGCCATGGTTCAATCGCCGAACATCACCAGCGCAATGGCTGCCATGAGCAGCACGGCGCCTGCGAGACGCCATCTTAGCACACCCGCGCCGAGGTGCTGCTCGCGATTCTCAAACCAGTGCCCGATTGCCCACACCGCCACCACGCTCCACAACCCACGCGAGCT
>DATNDF010000519.1 GCA_035607015.1 Candidatus Angelobacter sp.
CCCGAGATGGCTGATCATGGGCAGCAATCCTTCACGGGGCCGCCCGCGATGAATATTGCCATCGCGTCCGCGCATCGGTCCGAGCGTCGAACCGAGGTAGGTTCGGACGGCATCCAGGATCGGTTCTCCAAAAGCGAGACGTCCGGCCTGGTCGCGGATCAGGGGGGCGAACACGTCTCCCTTCCGGAGCGCCAGGCCCGTTGCCACGCTCAGCGCCTCCTGCCCGCGGCCCAGAAAAACGCCGCCATGAATTTTTCCGGCGCGGTAGAGGCTGGCAAACTTGTCGTCCAACGTCCGTGCCAGCAGCATCAGGCGGAAGGCTTTGTTATAAACGTCGCGAGGCGTGGAGGCAGCGGGGCCGGCTTCCGGGCTGGCAACGGTCTGAACCATGCGGATTATTTACGCGCCTTTGCGTTCCGAGTGCAAACGTTTCTTTGTCGGGCGCGCCAAACAGCCGCCAGAGTTTGGTTGTGAAGCGCCCCCATCTGCCGTATAAGTCTTGCGGAAAACGATGTGAATCAACGCACGAGTGAAAGCAGCCCCGCGACCTCCAAACGAAGCCGAACGACTCAAGGCGCTGCACGCTTACAACGTCCTCGACACGCCGCCCGAGGACGCGTTCGACGATCTGGCGCGGCTGGCCGGGCAAATCTGTGAGACCCCGATCGCGCTGGTGAGTCTGGTGGACGCGCAGCGCGAGTGGTTCAAGTCACGGATGGGACTCGAACTGCCGGAGGTGCCCCGGGAGGCATCGATTTCCGCGCACACCATCCTGCAGACCGACCTGTTCGTGGTGGAGGACGCCGCGTCAGACGCGCGGTTCACCGGCAGCCCGCTGGTGGCCGGCAGACCGCACGCGCGATTTTACGCCGCCACACCGCTGATCACGCCGGCCGGCGGCCTTGCCATCGGCACTCTATGCGTGATGGACCGAAGACCGCGCCAGCTGACGGCGGAGCAGGTTCAGGCACTGCGGATTCTGGGCCACCAGGTCATCACCCAGCTCGAACTGCGGCGCAATCTTATTGAACTGAAGCGCTCGGTCGTCGGCCATCTGCGCGCCGAGGAGGCCCTGCGCGAAGCGGAGGAAAAATACCGCAGCATTTTCGAGAACGTCATGGAAGGCATCTTCCAGACGACGCCGGACGGACATTATCTCGCCGCCAATCCGATGCTCGCCAGAATCTACGGTTATGACTCCTCGGAGCAACTCATGGCCGCGGTCAGCGACATCGAACATCAGATTTATGTCCAGCCGGGCCGGCGCGAGGAATTCGTTCGTTTGATCCAGCAAAATGGCATCGTGTCGAAATTCGAATCGCAGGTGTACCGGAGGGACCGGAGCGTCATCTGGATTTCCGAAAACGCGCGGGTCGTGCGCGGTCCGCACGGTAACGCGCTCTATTTCGAGGGAACGGTGGAGGACATCACCGAGCGCAAGCGGGCCGAACAGGCACTGCGCGATTCGGAGGTCTTGTATCACTCCCTGGTCGAGTCCCTGCCGCAAAATATTTTCCGGAAGGACAAGGAGGGGCGCTTCACGTTTGGCAACACGAAATTCTGCACTGAACTCGGCCGCCCGCTCGAAGCGATTCTTGGAAAAACGGATTTTGATTTTTTCCCGCAAGAACTCGCCGCGAAATACCAGCGCGACGATCACAGCGTGATGCAAACCGGGGCGCCCTTCGAGGCCGTGGAGGAGCACCGGACGCCGGACCGCGGAAAAATATACGTGCAGGTGGTCAAGACCCCGCTGTACGACGCCCTCGGCAACGTCATCGGCGTCCAGGGCATGTTCTGGGACGTGACCGAACGGAGGAAAATAGAGGACGCCCTGGCCTACGAGCGCGACCTGTTGCGCGCCTTGCTCGACAACATTCCCGATAACATCTATTTCAAGGACACCCGGTCGCGCTTTGTCAAAGTCGGCCACGCCCTGGCAAAAAAATTCGGCATCAAGGACTCCGAGGAGGCGATCGGCAAAACGGACTTTGATTTTTTTACGACGGAGCACGCTCAGGCCGCGTACGAGGACGAACAATACATACTCCGCACCGGGCAGCCCATCATCGGCAGAACAGAAAAGGAAACCTGGCAGGGCGGCAAGGTCACCTGGGGCCTGACGACCAAGATGCCGTTTCGCGACAAGGACGGAAAAATCATCGGGACCTTTGGCGTAACCAAGGACATCACGCAACTGAAGGAGACCGAAGGCGAACTCGCAAAGGCCCGGGACGTGGCGGTGGAATCCGCGCGCCTCAAATCGGAATTTCTGGCCAACATGAGCCACGAGATCCGCACACCGATGAACGGCATCATCGGCATGACGGGTCTGTTGATGGACACCGACCTCACTGATGAACAACGCGATTTTGCCGCGACAATCCGCGGCAGCGCGGACGCCCTGCTGACGATCATCAATGATATCCTGGACTTCTCGAAGATCGAAGCCGGCAAGCTCAGCATTGAGATCATCAACTTCGACCTGCGTGATGTGGTTGAAAGCACCGTAGAACTGCTTGCCGAACGCGCCGAAGCCAAGAGCATCGAACTGGCGTCCTGGGTGCTGAATGACGTGCCGCGTCATTTGCGGGGAGATCCGGGCCGCCTGCGACAGGTACTGACCAATCTTTTGGGGAATGCGATCAAATTCACCGAGCGCGGCGAGGTTGTCGTCCGCATCACGAAGGAAAACGAAACCACGACCCACGTCACCCTCCGCTGCGCGGTCACGGACACCGGGATCGGAGTTCCCTACGAGTCGCAGAAAAAACTGTTTCAGGCGTTCATCCAGGCCGACGGCTCCCTGACGCGGAGGTACGGCGGCACAGGGCTCGGCCTTGCGATCTCCAAACAACTGGTCGAGCTCATGGGCGGCCAGATTGGAATGGACAGCACGCCTGGAAAAGGTTCGACATTCTGGTTCGCCGTCACGTTGGAGAAGCAGCCGCCCGGCACGGAGTTCCTGTTCAAGCGGCCGCGCGGCAACCTTGAAAACCTGCGCGTCCTGATCGTCGACGACAACGCGACCAACCGCCTGATTTTACAGCACCAAACCACCTCGTGGAAGATGCACAGCAGCACATCCGCAAGCGCCCCGGAGGCCCTGGATGCGCTGCGCGCCGGAGCCACCGGCGGCCATCCTTTCGACCTTGTCATCCTCGACCTGCAGACGCCGGAGATGGACGGGCTGACCCTGGCGCAAACAATTCGCGCCGATCCCCTCATCCAGAAGGCGAGACTGGTATTGCTCACTTCATTGGGCCTGCGGCTCGATGCGGAAGCCTGGCGCGGCGCGGGAATCGACGCGTACCTGGTCAAACCGGTGAAAGAGTCGCGGCTGTTCGACTGTCTGGTCACAGTCATGGCGGAAGCCTTCACACCCGCTGAAGGCCAGCCACACGCGCTCTACGCTGGTGACGCCGCGGGGCGTCGTCGCGCGCTCAACCCCAAGCACGTCCGTATCCTGATGGCCGAGGACAATGTCGTGAACCAGAAGGTCGGCTTGCGACAACTGAAAAAACTGGGTTACTCGGCCGACGCGGTCGCCAATGGAGTCGAAGCGGTCGAAGCGCTCAAGCGCATCCCCTACGACATCGTGCTGATGGATTGCCACATGCCGGAACTTGACGGCTACGAAGCCACGCGTCTGATTCGCATGCTTGAATTGGAAAAAAGCGATCCACAACGTCCGCCAACCTATATCATCGCGCTGACGGCCAACGCGCTGGAAGGCGACCGTGAACGCTGCCTGTCCGCCGGGATGAACGATTACATCAGCAAGCCCGTAAAATTGCCCGAATTGCAGGCCGTGCTTCAGGAAGCGGCCGGTTTTGTCCGCCCGGTGCCCGTGGGAAACCGGGGAGAAAGCAGGAACGACAGCGGAGAGACCCTCATTGACCGCGCGGTGCTGGCAGGGTTGCGGGCCCTTCAAGAACCGGGTGAACCCGACGCGGCGATCGAGTTGATCGATCTGTTTTTGAGTGACACACCTCCCAAAATTCAGGCCATGCGGTCCGCGATCGCCCGCCCTGACCCTGTCGCTTTGAAGGAATCGGCCCACGGTCTTAAAGGCAGCGCCAGCAACCTCGGCGCGCGCCGTCTCGCTAAACTGTGCGGCGAACTTGAGAAACTGTCACAGGAGGGAAAACTGACGGAAGCTGCGAACCTGTTCGGCAGAATCACCGAAGAATATGCCAGCCTCTGTTTTATCCTTGAGCAGGAAAAGAAAAAGCCAATACAGTCTGTTTGAGAGACTATGCCGCCGTTGTTTCAGCACAAAGCATGAGCGCTCCGCTACCTCAGATTCTTCTGATTGATGACGACCCGGATTTGAACGATCTGCTCGTCAGCAGCCTGATGGCGGACAACATCCAGCTTTTGTGCGCCCGCGACGGACGCGACGGCCTGGCGCTGGCCCGCCGAAACAAGATCAACGTTGTCCTGCTTGATCTTGGCCTGCCAAAAAACGACGGATTTGCCGTACTGCAGCAGTTGAAGGAAGACGCCCACCTGCAGGCGATCCCGGTCATCATTTTGACCGCCTGGAACAGCACGGCTGATAAATTGCGCGGATTCGAACTCGGGGCGGTGGATTACATCACGAAGCCTTACGAGATCGCCGAACTGCGCGCGCGCGTCCGCACCACGCTCCGCAACAAACTCCTGCAGGACCAGTTGACACAGGCAAACCGTGACCTCGAAAACGCCCGCATCGCGGCGGAGGCCGCCACGCGGGCAAAGTCTGAATTCCTGGCCAACATGAGCCATGAGATCCGCACACCGATGAACGGGGTCATCGCCATGACGGGCCTTCTGCTGGAAAGCGAGTTGACCTCCGAACAAAGCGAACTGGTGGAAACCATTCGCAGCAGCGGCGACGCCCTTCTGACCATCATCAACGATATTCTCGATTTTTCCAAAATCGAGTCCGGCAAGCTCGAACTCGAAAAACAACCCTTTGATATCCGCACCTGCATCGAGGACTCTCTCGATCTGCTGGCGCCGCGTGCCGCCGAAAAACAGATCGACCTGGCTTATCAGATTGATGACGACGTGCCGGCGACGGTCATCGGCGACGTCACCCGCCTGCGCCAGATTCTCGTCAACCTGCTCGGCAACGCCATCAAGTTCACGCCGCGGGGCGATGTGACGATCGAGGTCAGACAGGGCAAAACGCAACCACCTGTCCCCAAACCGGGAGGG
>DATNDF010000520.1 GCA_035607015.1 Candidatus Angelobacter sp.
ATGCAGGCGGACCTCGACAAGTCGCAATTCAGCCTGCGCTCCGTGCGCGCTGAGGAAATCGAAGGATTGATTTTTATTTCCCTGGCGGAAAATCCGCCGCCCATTACGCCGGCCCGTCAGGCGCTTGCGCCTTTGCTCAAACCACAGGGTTATGCGCGAGCGAAGGTTGCGAAGGCGGTCGATTATCTGGTCAACGCCAACTGGAAGCTGGTCTGGGAAAACAACCGCGAATGTTTTCACTGCAATGTCAATCACCCGCAATACATCAAGGCCAATTTCGACCACTACAACGCCGATGACACTTCGCCGCGCGTCCGTGAAGCGATCGACTCCGTCGTGACTAACAGCGAAAAGAAATGGGCGAAAAGCGGTCTCGCCCCGACACACAAACAAACCGGCATGACCTTGTTTCCCGACGCGGAGCGAAACATCTGGTTCTCCGCCAACCGCACACCGCTGGCGGACGGTTGGGTCAGCGAATCGATGGATGGCAGACAAGTTGCGCCACTCATGGGCGGATACTCCGGGGCGGACGTGGGCACGTTGCGTATCCGCGGTCTGCCGAATTTCTGGAACCATTCAAGCTGCGACCACGCGGTTAGCACCCGGCTCCTGCCCGCAGGTCCGCAGCGAACCGCGGTTCGCGTGTACTGGCTCGTGGACGAAAAGGCGGTGGAAAGCCGCGACTACGATCTGTCCAGGCTGATGCCGTTCTGGCAACTGACCTCCGAACAGGATTGGCTGATTTGTGAACGACAACAGAAAGGCGTCAATTCGAGCGCCTACACGCCCGGGCCATATTCGGCATTCAAGGAATATAACGTGGAGAGTTTTGTGAAATGGTATCTGAACCTGGCGGGTGGAACCGGTCATAAAAAATGAGCGGGCTGCCGAATGCCGAAATCATCGTCGTCGGCGGTGGCGCGATCGGTTGTGGTGTCGCCTATGCCCTCGCGAAGGCGGGCAGGACGGAGATCCTTCTGATCGAACGTGCCGCCGAGGTCGGCCAGGTAACCACGTCCCAGGGCGCGGGTTTGTGCGGTCAGGCGCGCGATTCGGTCGAACGGATCAGGCTCGCCATGCACTCGGTTGCAGTCTTTCGTGAACTGCAAAAGTCTGACGTAAAACCCGACTGGCACGAAGTCGGCTCCCTCCGCATCGCACTGAGCGAAAGGCGCGCCGGGGAATTTCGAGGCCTCGAGCAGGTCGCGGCCGACGCGGGACTTGAAGCGCATCTCATCGACCGGATTGAAGCAAAACGCCTCTGGCCGCTGATGGACTTCACGCTGGTGAAGGCGGTGCTCTGGTGTCCATCCGACGGATGGATGACGCCGCAGCGTGTGGCCGAATCCTACAAACACGCCTGCGAACAAACAGGAGTTCGCTTCCTGACGGGCACAGCGGTCGAACGAATCGTGATAAAAAACGGGCGGGTGACGGGCGTGAAAACGAATCGGGGCACGGCCGAATGCAAGTATGTTGTCAATGCTGCCGGGGCTCATGCGTACCATGTGGCTAAACTTGCCGGACTTGAACTTCCCATCGTCCCCGTGCGCCATGAGTATTACATCACCGTGCCCATGCGCGGGCTGAGACCAGACCTGCCGTGCTTCCGCATTCCGGAAATGACGTTGTACGGCCGTGTGCGCGACGGCGGTTTGCTGCTGGGTGGCTGGGAGCCGAAATCCCTGCACCTCGACCCGCGCAGTTTTTCGTTGAGTGGCGAACCGTCAGCGGTCGAAACCGACTGGAATGTGCTCGACAGCTTCGAGAAGAGTTTCACCCAATTATTGCCGGGCACGACCGAATCGAAAAAGAACTTTGTCGGGAAAGGCTGGCCGACGTTCACCCCGGATGGCCGGTTCATCATCGGCGAAAGTTGCCGCGCGAAAGGATTCGTCATGGCCGGCGGTTGCAACGCGCACGGTATCTCCGGTTCCGGCGGCATCGGCAAACTGCTGGTGGAATCGCTGCTCGACCGCCGTCCCTCTGCGTATGTCAAAAGCCTCAGTCCGGACCGGTTCACCGAAACGGCCTGGAAGTGGGAAGAAGCGCGCGTTCAGGCGGCGCGGGTTTACGAAACCTACTACGGAGTCTGAGTGACATGTCGATTCGTCCGCTGGAACCCTACGATCGGTCCGAATGGCTGCGCCTGCGCCGTGCACTCTGGCCCGACTGCTCGGAGGCAATGCACGCCTGCGAAATGGAGGAATACTCCATCAACGCTGCAACGCGCGCCGTGTTCGTGTTCACCCGCGAAGACGGAAGGCTGGGAGGATTCGCCGAAGTTTCCATCCGCGACCGGGTCGATGGTTCGCTCTCCGCTCGTGTCGCCTGTCTGGAAGGCTGGTTTGTGGAATCAGACCTCCAGGGAAAAGGAATAGGCCGGAAGCTTGTGGAGGCCTCCGAGCGCTGGGCGGCGGCCCATGGTATGACAGAAATCGCAAGCGACGCGGAGTTGAGCAATACCGCGGGCTTGAAGGCTCACGCGGCGCTCGGATTTCGGGAGACCTTTCGACTCGTGCATTTTCTGAAACGCTTGAAAGTGCTGGTCATCCTCGCGGCGCTCTTCGGTTCAAACATCGGCCCGCACGGGACCCCGCTCATCGAAGCAAAGGTGATGTCGGTAAACATTTGAGCAAATGCCCGCGACCACCTGAACGGAACCAATCTCTCGATGCCGCACAATGACGCGTCCGGCTTTTTCCGGATTACCGGGCAACGATGGGAACCTCGGGCTGGCTTCGACGGTTCCGGCGCAAAAAATAAATGCAACTGCCGGCCAGGCACGTCACTCCCAGCACGGACATGAAATAAGTGTACCCCTCGAAAAAACCGAGCCGCGAAACATTGCTCTCCGCCAGGTCCCGGTACAGCTGCACGCCCACCGAGCCGGTATAGCCGATCGCGTCGGCGACGTAGATGGCGAATACCGCGGTTCCCGCAGCGCGGGTGGATGCGATCAAGCGGTCGAACAAAACCGAACCAAAGGGGACGTAGGCCAGATACGAACCGAGTCCAGTCAAGGTCATCCACCAGAATCCGTTGATGAACCGCGCTTGCAGCAGCGCCGTGCTGATCCCCAGCAACGCCACACCGCCGGTCATGATCAGGAAGGCGCCCAGAAGACCGCGCCGGTTGTCTTTGACGAACATCAGCAAGGCGAGGGCCGCCATCACCCCGAACGCCACGAGCGTTTCAGTCTGGGAAATGATGGTTTTGTTCTGTTCGTAGGGGTATCCGAGATCATCCAGGATTTCCACCTGGTAGTTGTCACGGAAATCACGGTAGGCGGTCAGAAAAAAATAAGCGATGCACAACAGCAGCATTCCAAACATGAATTGACGGACAAACGCCAGCCGGTCGGTGCCGGTCATTGTCTGACGTTTCGAGCGGGCTGCCACGTCCGCCTCGCTCGGCCGCGGCAACTGGTTCAACATCCAGACCGCCAGCAGAAACAGGGGCAAAAAATGCAGGCCAACCACCGCGGGCATCCAGCTTTCACTCACTTTGCCGAGCAGCGAACCGATGGCGTTTCCGATCAACGGCACTTGCCGCCACCATTCCGCGACGCCGCCTTCCAGCATTGCCCGTCCGATGTCTTTTACGATTCCGCTTGAGAGAATGTAAGAGCAACTCAACCCGGCCAGCAGCAGTTCCGACGTGCGCCGGCCTTCGAGATACCAGACCACCAGCCCCCAAACCATGCCGAGCGGCAGGCCGTTGAAGAAGATGGCGACCACTTTGAGATTGTTGGGGACAAGGCCATACGCGACGAGTGCCGTCTCCGCCCCCGCAATCAGTGCAACGAGGGTCAGCGCCCGGCGCGTGGGTGAAACCTCGGAACAGACTTTGATTCCGATGTACTTTGACAGCGCGTAGCCGATGATCTGGCTGATGACGATGGCGGTCTTGAGCGCGACGGTGGAACCAAAAAAGAATTCGCCTTCAAACTTGGCCGCGGCAAATGGCTTCCGAAACGCATACATGCAGAAGTAGGTGGAGAAGGCGGCGATGATCGCATAGGCGGCAAAGGCGGGCGCGGGAGCCTTTTCGAGCCAGAGCGTCAACCGGCTGCCTGCGTGCGTTCGATTGCTCATCGGCGGCTTGTGAATCGCTCCGTTCGTAGGCGGGAACGCCGGGCCAGTCAATGAAAACCCACGCGGGGCAACGAGATCATCCTCACCGCCGCGATCCTGCCCGCCCAAAATCAAATCGCCGATGCAATCACATCGCCCATCAAACTCGTTCCGATCCTGGTCGTGCCGGATTCGTTCGCGCTGTAGATATCGCCGGTCCGATGACCGGTGGTGATCGCTTTTTCGACGGCGCTCTCGATGGCCGCCGCCGCGTCATTCAATCCGAAGCTGTGACGGAGCATCAGCGCGGCGGAAAGGATTTGCGCGACGGGATTCGCCAGATTTTTCCCGGCAATATCCGGCGCGGTGCCGCCCGCCGGTTCGTAGAAGCCGAACGTTCGCGCCCCCGCCGTGGCTCCAAGGCTTGCGCTGGGCAGCATGCCGAGTGAACCGGCCAGGGCGGCCGCTTCATCGCTCAGAATGTCGCCAAACATGTTTTCACAAAGCATCACGTCGAACTGCGCCGGCTTGAGCACGAGCTGCATCGCGGCGTTGTCCACAAACATATGTTCGAGCGTCACGTCGTTATATTGCTTTGCGACGCTTGTGACGACTTCGCGCCAGAGAACGCCGTTTTCAAGCACGTTCGCCTTGTCAATGCTGGTGACTTTCCTGCGCCGCTGTCGCGCGGCCTTGAAGGCGACGTGTCCGATGCGCTCGATCTCCGGTGTTGTATAGACCATCGTGTCTATGGCGCGTTGCACGGCGGGCGAAACCGGTTCGGTTTTTTTCGGCTGGCCAAAATACATGCCGCCGGTCAGTTCCCGCACGACGAGAACATCAACGCCGTCTCCCTGCCGCTCCGGTCGCAGCGGACACGCGTGGGCCAGCGCCCTCAGCAGTTTCACCGGGCGCAGGTTGGCGAACAATCCAAACTCCTTGCGAATCCGCAGGAGGGCGGCGCGTTCGGGGCGTTGCTCCTTCGGAATCGTCGGATCACGGTCAGGCAGTCCCACCGAGCCGAACAAAATCGCGTCCGACCGTTTGCACAGCTCCAGCGTCGCGTCCGGAAGCGCCTTGCCCGCGGCGTCAATACCGGCCCAACCGACGGGCGCTTCAGTGATCAGTAATTCAAGGGAAAATTTCTTCTCGACGACCCTCAGCACCTTGATCGCCTCGTGCATCACCTCCGGCCCGATGCCGTCGCCGGCAAGTGCCGCGATTTTGTAGCTGTTCATGAAAACGATTTGTTTTTGGTGCGCGCGATTCCGCGGGAGGAGGGATGCTAATGTTTCTCCGCGCCGGCGCAATTGAATTTTGCTCAACCACCACTTGTTTGAGCGCAGGCCGCCTTCACAAACGCGCGAATCAGCGGATGCGCGACATCTCTGAGCGCCGAGCGTTCCGGTTGGAACAGCGTTGCGACGAAAAATGTATGGTCGTCGAGCTCAACGACCCGGACCTCGTCGTTTCCATCAACACCGGAAATGCGCAGCGGGCCTTCCTCGAAAATCGCAACGTACCGGCTATTCAAACCGTAACCGCAGTTGAATTCCTCCATCACCTCGTCGCATCCGTAGATCTGTCTCGAGCGCGAGTGCGGTTTGAAACGGATTTTACCTCCGACGCCGCGCAGCACGCACACCAGGGGTGCGATCAACGGCATCCCTGCCGCCGGGTTCGACTCCGCATGGTCTGCGCCGGCAAGACCGCGCACGTTGCGCGCATACTCGATCAGCGTGTGTTGAAATCCACCGCAGGTGCCAAGAAACGGACGCCGCCGCTCGCGCGCGAATCGGATCGCGTTCAGCGCGCCATCCATGTTTTGGTAAGGGCTCCCCGGGACGCACCAGATGCCGTCGAAGCGTTGCAGTTGCTTCTCCGCGTCGGGAGCCAGGCTTTGCGTGGGCAACCAGGCGGCTTCGATCTCGTGTTTCTCCGCGGTCGCGGCGAACGCCAGCGCCTTGGGAATGGCAACATGCGCGGTCGTCCCCGCGTCGTAATCGCCGACGAGCCCGATCTGGATCTTCGCTCCCGCCTTCAATATGATTGCGATGGCCTTACCTGGTTGACGCCGCGAATCCGCTCAATAACCCGGACTCATGTTCACGCTGACCATTCGCGGGGCGACGCGCGTCAGTTCTTTTCCGGACTTGTCGTAAACGACGCCAAGCAAATGATACGCGCCGGGGGACGCCAGATCGCTCGGCCACTGCGCGACGGCGCGCTTGAAATCGCCCTCAGCCTGAAACGTTTCGACCCTGCCTTCAAACCCGCCCCGCGATTTTCCATTTGTGCCCAGGACCTCGAAGATGACCTTGCCAATTTGCTCCGTTTGGTTTGGCGGGAGCGCCATAAAGGCGGTCACCTGCGGTTTCGAGTTTTGTGTCCAGGCGGTGTCACAACGGACGGGCGTCATCACCGGCCCGCACGCCTTCCAGAAGGACGGTTCCAGCTTCTCAACCAGTTGGATCTTTCCGAGGCTTGCCGGTTGTTGCACCGACAGAGGACTACCGTAAACGAACGATCTAAACACCCGCGGCCCCCCATCGCTGCAACATAATTCGGCGTCAAGCGCGATGACCACGCCCGCCCTGGCCTTGAAGCCGGGAAAATTCGCCCACGGCAGTTTGAATTCGACGTCCATCCCGTGCGCTGTTCGTTGCGCGCCGACTTCGACGCCGATCTTTCTGATTGCTTCGAGATAACCCGGGCGGAGGCAAAAACGGGGCTGGACATTTGTTCCTTTCAGGCCGGTCCAGTAACAATGCACCGCGCCGGGAGAGGCGTTTGTCGGCCACGACAGGCTGCGAAAGTTTCCGTCCTGGCGCGTGTCGAAATACCACTCGACCGCGTCGCCTTCCCAAAGGTGATTGTCGTCTGCAAAATTGGCCGGCGATTCATCGAGCGTGCGCAACCCGGCGTAGAACGCCTCGTCGTCCCACATGTAAAAAAACTGACCGGCGCGGTTGTGCAGCGTCTTCGCATCAAAGCTGAAATACTCGACCGGCGTGCAAAAAGCGTCTTTGAACTCCGAGAGATCGCCGTCGATCCTCATGAGCTTCGGCGCGCGCGTGGCCAGCCCGCGAACGCCTTGGGCGAGCTGGGCCCAAGCCGATCGGGAGAAACACACCAGGAATGCAACCAGCACAAGCGAGCTTTGACGGCGAACGAATCGCGTGATTTTCATGCCGCCATTGAGCCACAGATCAATAGTGGATGGAACACGGATTTTCAAACGGCTCGCTGTCGCGCCGGTCTGTTACCGGCACCCTTTACGACGACGCCGGGAACGGCAGCAGACGGCCGTTTCGCCCGGCGCTTCAGATTTTCAGCTTTCCTCCACAGCCCGGCTTCGTATTTAGTTCACCGCTTCTATGAGTAAAACCGCGTTGTTGTTTGCCGGACAGGGCGCGCAGGTCGTGGGCATGGGCCAGGACTTGGCCGCTGCGTTTCCGGCCGCCCGTGTCTGGTTCGACCACGCCAACGCCGCGCTGGGCTATGACCTCACCGCGGTTTGTTTCAACGGTCCGGACTCGGAGTTGACCAAGACGGAAAACGCGCAGCCGGCAATTTTCCTCGTGAGCTGGGTCGCCTTCCAGTTGCTCCGGGAGCGCGTGCCGGCGTTGAAGTTCGAGGCGGTGGCGGGATTGTCGCTCGGCGAATTCACGGCGTTGACGGCAGCGGGCGCCATGAGTTTCGAGGACGGCTTGCGAATCGTGCGCCAGCGCGGTCGGTTCATGCAGGAAGCATGCGAGAAGACGCGCGGTGGCATGGCGGCGGTCATCGGACTCGACGAAGTGGCCACGCGCGAAGTCTGCGCCGAAGCGGGAGTCGTGCTGGCAAATCTCAACTGCCCGGGCCAACTCGTGATCTCCGGCGAATCGGACAAGATCGCGCAGGCCGTCGAACTTGCCAAAGCCAGGGGCGCGAAGCGCGCGGTTCCATTACCGGTTGCAGGCGCATATCACTCGCCGCTCATGGCTGGCGCGCAGCCGAAGCTGCAAGCCGAACTCGCGAACATAAAACTGTCCACGCCGGCAGTCACGGTGGTTTCCAATGTATCAGCCCACTCACACACGACACCCGACCAGATCGCCGCGCGGCTTGTCGAGCAGGTGACGTCGTCGGTGCGCTGGGAGGAATCCATGCGGTACTTGCTCGCGCAAGGCTTCACGCGATTCATTGAACTGGGACCGGGCACCGCGTTGAGCGGTTTCATGAGGCGCATCGACAGAAGCGCCCGGATCCTCAACGTCGCAGACGCGGCAAGCCTTGAGACCACGGTAAAGGAGCTGGCGGGGTGATTGTCACGATTAAGGAACCAGAACCGGGGAGGGGGAGAAAATCAAGTCAGGGTGCTTCCGCCGCCTGGCTGGCGGGATTTTCTTGTTCATTCACGGTTGTTCGTGGTTAAAGAGCCGCAGCTATGAGTCAACTTGCCAATCAGGTCGCTGTTGTGACTGGAGCGGGCCGCGGCATCGGCCGCGCCATCGCGTTGAAATTCGCCGCCGAAGGCGCGGATATTGCCTGCGTCTCGCGCACCGCGGAGAACTCGGCAAAGGTGGCCGACGAAGTTCGAGCGCTCGGACGCAAGGCCTGGGCGCACGCCGTGGACGTTGCGGACGCGAAAGCCGTCACGAAGGCGGGCGAAAAGATTCTGGCCGAGGCGGGGCGCGTGGACATTCTGGTCAACAACGCCGGCGTGACTCGAGACGGTTTGCTGATGCGGATGAGCGAGGAAGACTGGGATACGGTCCTCGACACGAACCTGAAGGGCGCGTTTCTGTTCACCAAGGCGCTCGCGCGGGCGTTTGTCAAACAGCGTTCCGGCCGGATCATTAACGTGGCGTCGATCGTCGGTCTGATCGGAAACGCGGGCCAGTGCAACTACGCGTCCAGCAAGGCCGCGCTCATCGGCTTCACCAAGTCTGTCGCTCGCGAACTGGCTTCACGCGGCATCACCGTGAACGCATTGGCGCCTGGATTCATCGAAACCGACATGACGGCCGCCATCAACGAGGAAGCCCGCAAACAACTGACGCAAAAAATTCCGCTCAATTATCTGGGCGCACCGGAGGACATCGCGCACGCGGCGCTGTTTCTCGCCAGTCCGGCGGCGCGCTATGTCACCGGACAAGTGCTCGCCGTGGACGGCGGAATGGCCATGTGAATTGACTGGACGGCGGCAAATGACGCCGATAGACAAGACGAAATCGAATGAAAAGCCGTTACTTTTCCCGCGGGACACACTGCCGTAAGCGCGGAAGTTTTTTTGCGATTCAGGACTTGACGCGTTTCGGGGCGTCGCTTAGACACACATCATCATTACAAACTGGAGAAACCCATGGCTGCTGAAAAAACAATCGAACAAAGAGTGAAGGGAATCATCACCGAGCAACTCGGTGTGAACCCCGACCAGGTGACACCCGACGCGAAGTTTATCGAGGACTTGGGGGCGGATTCGCTCGACACGGTTGAACTGGTCATGGCCCTGGAGGAGGAGTTCGGCCAGGAAATCCCCGATGAAGAAGCGGAAAAACTGCAAAGTGTGGGCGATGTGATCAAATACATCGAAGAGAAGCAAAAGTAATCTTGAAGACGGTTTTTCCGGGGCAGCGGCGGCTGGTTTCAGCGCAAGCTGCCCCGTTTGTTTCATGAGCGGGAATCGGACAGAGCGGCGGGTCGTGGTGACCGGACTGGGCGTGGTTTCCTCGCTCGGCAATGACATTGACACGTTTTGGAACAGCCTCATCGCCGGCCACTGCGGCATCAACAGGATCACGGCTTTCGACGTGTCCAATTACGATTGTCAGATTGCCGCCGAGGTAAAAAACTTCGACCCGACTCCCGCCTTTCCCTCCTCCAAGGAAATCCGGCGGACCGATCGCTTTGCGCAATTTGGCGTTTATGCGGGCTGGCAGGCGCTGAAGGATTCGGGTCTGGACCTGGACCGGTCGAACCGGGATGAAATCGGCGTGTTTATCGGTTCCGGCATCGGCGGCCTGGACACCGTCGAGACCCAGCACAAGGTTTTGTTGAGCAAGGGGCCGGGTCGCCTGTCGCCGTTTCTGATACCGATGCTCATCCTGAACATGGCTTCCGGGATTTTTTCCATGTTCTACCGGCTGCGTGGTCCGAACGTTGCCACCTGTTCGGCGTGCGCCACCGCCACGCACGCCATTGGCGAGGCCTGGCATACCATCAAGATGGGCAACGCCCGCGTCATGTTTGCCGGCGGCACCGAGGCGACCATCGTTCCCATGGGGATTGGCGGCTTCTGCGCCATGAAAGCCATGAGCACCCGCAACGATGATCCGCAGCGTTCTTCGCGCCCGTTCGATCTCGAGCGCGACGGATTTGTGATGGGCGAAGGCGCGGGTGTGATCGTGATGGAGGAACTCGAACACGCCCGGGCGCGCGGCGCAAAAATATATTGTGAGATCGTGGGCTACGGCAACACCGCCGACGCGAACCACATGACTGCTCCCGCACCCGAAGGAGAAGGCGCCAGCCGCTGCATGAAAATGGCGTTGCGTTCCGCGGGGCTGCGCGCGGATGAGATTTCCTATATCAACGCCCACGGCACTTCCACGCCGCAGGGCGATCTCTGCGAAACACAGGCGATCAAGAATGTCTTTGGTGATCACGCGAAGACACTCGCGGTCAGTTCAACGAAGGGCGCCACCGGCCACATGCTCGGCGCGGCCGGCGCCGTCGAAATGGCCATCTGCGCCAAGGCGGTTCAAACCAACATCGTCCCGCCGACCATCAATTATCAGCATCCGGACCCGGAGTGCGACCTTGACTATGTGCCCAACAAGGCGCGCGAAATGGCGGTTAACGCCGTTCTGAACAATTCGTTCGGTTTCGGTGGCCACAACGCCGCCATCGCGGCGAAGAAGTTTTCGGGATAACAATTCGATTGCGTGGCCGGATTCCAATGCCAGAGTTGTCCTGGCATGGGTGAGATTTCGAGATGTTGCAAAGTTCTTGGCGTGGAGCCCGGCGTGTCTTTGGAGGAGCTCAAGAAGGCCTATCGCGATTTGGTTCAAGTCTGGCACCCTGATCGGTTCGCCAACAACGAGCGGCTTCAATCGAAGGCACAGGAACATCTTAAAGAAATCAATCTGGCCTTCGACTATCTGGTTGCCAACGCGTTTAAGAACGCCGCCGTGGTGCTCCAGGACACTTCCGAAGAGACTTCAGCTTCTGTGTCTCCGCCAAAGGAACCAGATGACTGGGAGCACGAGGACTTTGATATAGTGACGGAGTCGCCGCGTCGAGGTTTGGCGACCGCATTATCCGGAATTACGATCGTGTTGATCGGCTGCGGAGTTTTCTATTATTGGGAGCATCACGTTGATACTCATCAATCCGGGAGAACAGCTCAGGAAAGGCAAACCAACGTAGCGGCTAGTCGGCCCGCAGTAGAGCCGGATTCGTCCACAAACGACTCGGACATTTCGAACCTCGGCATTCCACTGCCGTCTTCGATCCAAACGAATTCGACCATTCGTTCATCGGACATTCTTGCATCTATGACTCCCGTGAATGAAATAGAGGTCATTCAGGGGCCCGAAGGAGTCATTCTGAACTCAAAAGGCGAGCGAGACTACATACAGGCCTCTCGGCTGGTCCGCCCGCCCTGTGTTGTCAAAGCCCGGGCCAAAACAGATCTGAAAGACCTGCGCCTTTATTTCGGCATAGGCGAAGTAATTTTCAACTGGCGGGATAATCCTTCTGAGTTGAGAATTGTTGATCCGGTCACCGGACGGATCATTCCCGTGGCCCGCCAGGGACTCGTATCCCCCAACGATTGGCATGATTTGACCTGGGAAATGGCCACCAACGAAATGAGAGTGATGGTGGACGGGGAAACTCGCTTTGAGAGCAAGGGTGACTATCGGCGCGTCAAAGGTTACCCGGCAATCGGCGGCTATCAGGACCAGGTGATGGTGAAAAGCTTTAGTGTTGAATCCGGACTTCCCATTGAAACGGCAGGCCCACAGGGCCGCGTAAGCAAGGGCTCAATCCGAGGCGATATTTTGAGTTCGATGATTCCAGTGAACAACCCCACGGTAACACAGGCACCGGATGGGGTCAGCCTGACTGGCGGTAATGCCCCTGCGGACAGGGACCGCTACATCATAACGTCTCAAACTTTCCACGCGCCATTTGTCATCCGAACAGTCGTCAAAACTGATTCAATCAACGTCCGCCTTCACGCCGGAACCGGCGGCGTCATTTTCAATTGGGAAGGGAACCCTTCGGAGTTAAGGGTGCATGATCCGCTGACCGGACGAATTACTCCCGTTCCAGGCAGGGGCTTTATCTGGCCAAATGAATGGCATGAAGTCGTCTGGGAGATAAGGCAGACCGGCATGAAAATATCAGTTGATGGGCAAGCTCGTTTTCAAAATCAAAAGGATTACCGTTCGCTGCAGGCGACTCCTGGAATTGGCATGGCGTGGAGCAAGATAACGGTGGAATATTTTGTGGTGGAACAGAAATAGGATTTATTGGAGTCCATTTTGTTAATCGCACTGAAGCCGACAGACAGTCTTCTTCTACCGATCAAATTTATTCCTCGCGTGCGATTACACCGCAGCGTCGGAGATTTCCCATCACCGGGGTTCAGCGGTACGCATGGTGATTTACAGTCTTGAAACCACTTCGTCGATTTGCGTTGAGCAAACCGGTCGTGAAATCAAACAGCCCTAAACGAGAGTCAACCATCTGTGGTGAGTTGTCCGCGTCACTTCAATAATTCGGCCCAATCCCCCTTC
>DATNDF010000521.1 GCA_035607015.1 Candidatus Angelobacter sp.
GCAGGCCAATCTCATCGCGCTCCACGAACGCGATCCCCGGGACGAGGCGGTGCGCCGGTACGTTGAGGTTGCCAGGCTCCTCACCGGAAGCGAGCGGGCCGGTGCGGCCGAAGGCATCGCGTGGATCGGTCATCTTTGCGCGCACTTGCAAATCCAGCCGCTTCGCCGCCATGGCATCGCGGCGGGCGACTTCTCCGCGTTGATCGGAAAAGCCGCGAACGCCAGCAGCATGAAGGCGAATCCTATCCAACTCACGTCCCAGGAGATGCACGAAATCCTCGAACGCGCGTTTTAGCCGCCAAGACAACAAAACGGAGTGGCGGTGATTCGATTGTTCGCCCGCGCACGGTTGACGACGTGTCAGCCATCTGCTTTGCTCGCGAGCGATTGAAAATGAAACCACCTTTTCTGTCTTCCATCGCACGCCTCGTTCTTCGCGCGTGTCTGTTGGTCTGCGCCATCTCGTCCGCACACGCCGATGACTGGCCGCAATGGCTCGGCCCGCAACGTGACGGCGTGTGGCGCGAAACCGGTATCATCGGAGAATTTCCCGCGGCCGGGCCGAAAGTCCGCTGGCGCGCGCCGGTCGGCGGCGGGTTCGCCGGCCCTGCCGTTGCCAAAGGCCGCGTTTATGTCGCCGACCGCCGGCTCGCCCAGGGAGCACACAATCCGTCGGATCCGTTTGCGCGTGGTGAAATCCCCGGCACGGAACGCGTGCTGTGCCTCGACGAAGCCGACGGCAGGATTCTTTGGAAGTATGAGTACGATTGCGCCTACTCCGTGAGTTACGGATCCGGACCGCGCGTCACGCCCACGTTTCACGACGGAAAAGTCTATACGCTCGGCGCTGAAGGGAATCTTCTTTGCCTCGACGCGGAAAAAGGCTCCGTGGTGTGGTCCCGTGATTTCAAAAAGGATTTCGGCACGAAGACGCCGCTGTGGGGTTTCGCCGGCCATCCGCTCATTGACGGAAAGAAGCTGATCTGCCTCGTCGGCGGGGAAGGCAGTGTCGCCGTGGTCTTCGACAAGGACACCGGCCAGGAACTCTGGCGCGCGCTCAACGCGAAGGAACCGGGTTACGCGCCGCCGATGATCTACGAGTTTGCCGGCAAACGGCAGCTCATCATCTGGCATCCAGAGGCCGTGAACTCGCTCGATCCTGACACGGGCAAAATCTATTGGACCTATCCGCTCACGCCGCCGGTGCGCTCAGGCATGACCATCCCCAGCCCGCGCAAAGCCGGCAATCTGCTTTTCCTCACTTCCTTCTACAACGGTTCATTGATGTTGCGAGTGGACTCCGACAAGCCGCCGCTGGTCTGGCAGAGCAAAAAGGTCAGCGAAATGGACACCGACGGCCTGCACAGCGTTATGAGCACGCCGGTCCTGGAGAACGGCTACATCTATGGACCGTGCAGCTATGGACAATTCCGTTGTCTGAAGGCCGACACCGGCGAGCGTATCTGGGAAACGTTCGAGCCGACCACCGGCAAATCAGTGCGGTGGGGCAACGCGTTCATCGTGAAGAACGGCGACCGCTACTTTCTGTTCAACGAAAAGGGCGACCTCATCATCGCCAAACTCACGCCGGAGAAATACGAGGAAATCAGCCGGGCGCATCTGCTCGACCCGACCAACCCCGATCCGGGCCGGCCCGTCGTCTGGTCGCATCCCGCCTTCGCCAACCGCTGCGTTTATGCGCGCAACGACAAGGAGATTGTCTGTGTGTCGCTGGCCGCTTCTCAATAAGGGCCATGCAAGCCGCATTTGAACTGTTCAGCTTTGAGCGGTGAAGAAATCCCGGAAAAACTGGCTGACGATATTGGCGTTTGTGCTGCTGGCTGGCGTGTCGTTTTTTGCCTTGAGGCCGCGCGAGCCGGCTTATCACGGCAGGACGCTTCGTTCATGGTTGATGGAATTCGAGGGCGGCTACGAGTCGGCAAACACAAATGCCATCACTGCAATCAAAGCCATAGGAACGAACGGCCTGGCCATCCTACTCGCGGAACTGGAATATAAAGAGCCGGCTTGGCAAAAAAGTCTGAGTGCTCTGGCTGACAAAGTTCCGATCATCGACTTGCGTTCAGACCCACCCGGGAAAAGAAATCATCGGGCAGCTAATGCGTTCCGCGCTCTTGGCGCGGACGGTAAGCCTGCGATTCCCGAACTGGCCAATTTGATTTTTCAGAACCATCGCGCGGATGAGGCGGCGATTGCGTTGGCTGGCATCGGACAAGATGCCCTTCCTGAACTCGCGAACGCACTGAGTCACACCAACGCGAGGATTCGCATGGCAGCGGTGGGGGGACTGCGCCGTTGGCGTGGGGATGCCGGAAACGTTGTCCCGCTACTCATCAAGGCGCTGACGGACGAAAGCCATCCTGTTCGATTAAATGCGGTAAATGCATTGGGTGAGCTGGCACAAGAGCCTGTTATAGCAGTGCCGGCGTTGATTCAGGCTCTGCGTGACAAGTCGCCCGCCGTGCGCCTCAGCGCCACGGTGGCATTGGAGATGTTTGGCAAGGACGCAGAAGCCGCGCTACCTGCCTTGCGCAAGTTGAAAGAGCAAGAAGGCGCTGACTCGATGGTAGCTCCATTCGTGGATCAGGCCGTTAAAAGGATCCAAGAAAAGTCGAAGGCCAAATAGTAGTGGGGATGAAGATGTGTGTTCGTTCAGCGCGAGTCCACGACGGCCCGACGGATCATTGCGGAGACCTCGGTTGATTCAATCTGCGGCTTGCTAAGGAGCCATTGTTCTTCGCAAATGAGCACCGGCCAATCCGCAGTATTTGCAGGCCGGCAGCCATGCGAACCTTTGACCAGGGTGGCGTCGAGCGGGATCACATTCATCAACATGCGGAAACCGAGCTTTTTTTGGAGCAGGCGCCAGAGGATTTTCAGTTTCACCGCCGGAATCTTCGGGTCGAGGAACAATTCCACCGGGTCGTAGCCGGGCTTGCGGTGAATATCCACGCAGCGCGCAAAGTCCGGCGCCTTCGCGTCGTCGAGCCAGTAATAGTAGGTGAACCAGGCGTGCTCGGAAGCAACCGCGATCAGGTCGCCGGCGCGCGGATGGTCGATGCCCATTTCCTTCTTTCCCTGCTCGCCCATTACGCCGGCCACTCCGGGTGTGCTTTCGAGCAGCGCCATCACTTCCTTCTCCAGCGTGTGATCGTTGAGGTAGATGTGAGCGACCTGGTGGTCCGCCACGACGAAGGCTTTGCTCGCGCCGCAATCGAGCATTTCCAGGCCAAGCTCGTCCTTCACCGTAAGCCAGCCCTTCTCGCGGAAAAGCCGGTTCAGATGAATCGGCGAATCCACATTGGTGATGCCGTATTCGGAAAGGAGGAGGACCTGGACCGAGCGGTTTTGAAAAAAGGAAATCAGATCGCCGACGATGGCGTCAATCTGCTGGAGGTCGCGGTGAATGGCGGGGTTGGCAGGGTGCGATGTCCGGGCTGCCACGTCTGACTCGTGAGGACCGTGCCGCTGCAGATTGTAATCAAGGTGCGGAAGATAAACGAGATTGAGCGTTGGTTGATATTTGTTTTCGATCCACTTGGCCGATTCCGCGATCCAGCGCGACGCGGCGTCGGCGGAGCCTTGGGGTGTATCGACGCCGGCCGCCGGCCCCCAAAAGCAGGGAAACGGAAACTCGCCCAAATCTTTTTTGATTTCGGTGCGGATTGAGTATGGCCATGAGTAAATGTCGAAAAACTTGCGGCCATCGGCGGGATACATCGGACGTGGTGTGATCGAGTAGTCCGCGCTCGAATACATGTTATACCACCAGAAAAGCTTCGCGCAGGTGAACTTCGGGTCGAGTGCGCGCAGTTCGTCCCAGATTTTGCGCGAGCGCACCAGATGATTGGATTGTTTCCAGAACTGGACCTCGGCCAGTTCACGGTCATACCAGCCGTTGGCGACGATGCCGTGTTCCGCCGGCGTGTTGCCGGTGAGGTAATTTGATTGCGCGGTGCAGGTGACTGCCGGAAACGTCGGAACAACGTGCGCCCTGGCGCCGCTTTTCAAAAACTCTGCGATCTTCGGCGTGCGCGGGCCGATGAGCGATTCGGTGAGGCCGACAACGTTGATGACGACAGTGCGTTTCATCCGGATTCAGGCTCGACACAGAGATTCAATCACAGAAGAGCCCGGAAGAACACGGATTTTGGGAGCGTCCCATCGACGCGAAAGCAACGGGACAACATCCTTCGGCTCAGGCGCGGGCGGGAACGATCTTGCTCGTTTCCTGCGCGTGGCGCGCCTGCAATTCGTAAATGGCCTCGATGACTTTCGGCAGGTTCATTTCGTGGGCCTCGAAACCCCGGCCGATGGCTTTGAGCAGCGTGATGGTGAGTTCGCCGCCGAGATGCTCGCGGAATTCCTCCAGCCCTTTCAGGACCATCAAATTATCGTCCGAGTCCACGTTGAGCAATTCGTTGGCGAACAGCTCGAAGCCGAGTTTCTCCAGAAGCCTCAGCACACGGTCGGCAGACCCGGCGTCGAAGTGGCCCAGTTTGCGCGAGTAGATCGTGTCGAGCGCGATGCCGATGGCCACCGCTTCGCCGTGACGAATGGCGTATTCCGAGAGCTGTTCCAGCTTGTGCGCGGCCCAGTGGCCGAAATCGAGCGGTCGGGCAGAACCGAACTCGAACGGGTCGCCCGACGTGGCGATGTGCTCAACGTGCAGCTCCGCGCAGCGATGGACAAGGCGTTCCATTGCTGGGGAGTCAAAATCACGCAGGAGCGCCGCGTCCCGTTCAATGGCTTCAAAGAAGTTCCGGTCGCGAATTAAGGCGACCTTTACCGCCTCGACGTAACCTGCCCGTTTATCGCGCGGTGACAACGATGCCAGCAGATCGAAATCATTGATGACCGCGAAAGGCGGGGCAAAGGTGCCGATGAAATTCTTTTTGCCGAACGCGTTGATGCCGTTTTTAACGCCCACGCCCGAGTCCGCCTGGCTCAAGGTCGTGGTGGGAATGCGGACGTGCCGGCATCCGCGATGGGCTGTCGCCGCCGCGAGACCGACCATGTCGAGGATCGCGCCGCCGCCCACGGCGACGACATAGGAATGGCGGTCGATGTGGTAGCGGTCAATGTGCGAGTGGATCTCCGAGACGTGAAAATAGGAGTTCTTGGTGCGCTCGCCGCCTTCGATGATGAACGGCGGACAGACCAGTCGGAGCGACGTGGAAAACGTGTTGAAGTAATTCTCGATGTTGCGCGACAGATGCGGCCTGGCCTGGGCCAGAGACTCATCGAGCACGATAAAAACGTTGTGATGCGTCTTGTTCTCGCTGTTGGCCAGTACATCTTTGAGCGCCGGATTGGCCGGATCAAACACGTTCCGCGTGAACAACACTCGGTGCCGGTAGCCGACGGAGATTGCGCGTTCGATGACGGACATTTTCGTAATGTGGAATGTTGGACGATGGATTTCTAGAATTATTTAAGAGCAGTGTGAAAAAAACGCGTGTTGGACGACGGGGTTGCGCCTCTGCTCGAACAGCCAGACGGGGGCCGGTCGGGTCGCGTTTTCACGAATAATAAAATCAACCGGCACCATTCACGCCATCGGCCGGAGTTCCATCCACATCGCCGCGCGAAAGGTCTTTTGCGGGTCGAGCAGAATCAGCTCGTGGTCCCTGTTCTGGCGCGAAAATGAATTCGGCAGGGCCGTCCACGGTTCAAGGCAGTAGAACGGTTCACTCGTGCTTTTCGACCAGACGGCCAGGAACCGGTGTTGCGGCGCCTCCTCGAAATTGAACACCAGTTCCAGTTCGCTGGCCGGATCGATCAGGATCAACTCGTGCTTTTTCAAATCGGTCAGGAACATGGTGCCCGCGACATCCTCGCCGACGCTCCAGTTTTGCGCCGGGAACGGCTCCGCCGTGAAACGCTCGAATTTGCCGACCGGCATCAGCCGTTTGGCTTCCGGGATTTCAACAAAGCACGCATCCCGCTCGCTCTTTGCGGTCAGCGGCAATGCGAAGTAAGGGTGAACACCGGTGCTGAACGGCATCGGTTCTCCCGACCGGTTCTCGATCACCTGCTCCCAATGGAGCCGGCCCTGCCCGAGTCGGTAGGTCAGGCAGAAGCGGAACGCGAAAGGGTAACTGGCGCGGGTCGCGTCGCTGTCCGTCAACTCCATCGTGATGGACGAGGCGGATTGTTCCCGGATCGACCATTTCGAGCGGCGGGCGAAGCCGTGCTGCGGCATTTCAAAAACGCGGCCGTTCCACTCGTAATGGTGCTCCTTGTCGCCGACGCGGTTGTTGCTCACCAGTGGGAACAGAACGGGGATGCCCGCGTGCATCTCGCGCGGATAACGGTCCACAATCGCCTGTGAAAAATGCAGCGCCTCCACCGGGCCGTGCTTCGGAGTCTTGCGCGCGTAGCGCAACAGCCAGCCGCCGAGTTCGGGCGCAACAACCGCCGTTGCCCCATCGGAGTCAGTCAAGGTGACCAAGTTTTTTTCGGGCATGATGGTGGGGCGATGACCGGGGATCAGATGTTGAGGAACATGGGCAAACCGCGCTTCAACACGGATTGAAGCTACGCGAACGCCCGTGTTTTGTCACGTTGATGTTTGAAACGCGTCGTAATCCCGACGTGGTGGATTGTCTGAAGCCAACAATTGCCGTGAGTACCGCTTTCATGGCTTATCCCCCAAACAAATCCAGCTGCGGCGGAGGACCGAGATTTTGCAGTTTGTCGCGTTCGGCGCGATGACGGGCCTGCTGCCGCACATTGCCTTCAGGTGTGAGTTCGGATTCTTCAAGGTTGCGCAGGATTTCCTTCGCGCGTTCCAACACCTCCTTCGGCACGCCGGCCAGCCGGGCGACCTGGATGCCATAACTTTTGTCCGTGCCGCCCGGAACGATTTTGCGCAGAAAAACAATCTGGTCGTGCCACTCTCGCACGGCCACGTTGAAATTCCGCAGGCGCGGCAGGCGGGCGGCGAGTTCGGTCAGTTCATGATAGTGCGTGGCGAAGAGCGTCTTCGCCCCGGCCTGGTTGTGGAGGTATTCGACAATGCTCCAGGCGAGGCTGAGCCCGTCAAACGTGCTCGTCCCGCGCCCGATTTCGTCGAGGACGATCAGGCTGCGCGGTGTGGCATTGTTCAAAATGTTGGCCGTCTCGCTCATCTCGACCATGAAAGTGGACTGTCCGCGGGACAGGTCGTCACTCGCGCCGATGCGCGTAAAGATGCGGTCCACCAGGTCAATGCGCGCCGAGGCGGCCGGAACGAAGGAGCCGGTGTGCGCGAGCAACGCCAGCAATGCCACCTGCCGGATGTAGGTGCTCTTGCCCGCCATGTTCGGCCCGGTGATGAGCATGATCTGGGGGCAAACGGCGCCGTCCTCCACGCCCGGCCCGGATACGGGTCCGGCTTCGGGGGCGGGCAGAGGACCGCCCGCCCTGCCTGAAAGGGCGGTGTCATTCGGCACGAAGCGCTCCTCGGTCAGCGCCTGGTCCAGCACTGGATGGCGCCCGTCGCGGATTTTCAACACGCCTTCGTCGGCAATTTGCGGACGGCCATAGTTGAACAATCGCGCGGTCTCGGCGAACGCCGCAAGCACGTCGAGTTGCGCGAGCGCAGAAGCGGTTTGTTGAATCGCGGCCAGCCGGCCAATGACCGCCTCACGCACGCGAAGGAAGAGTTCGTATTCGAGTTTCACGCTCCGTTCCTCGGCGCCAAGTATCTTCCCTTCCATTTCCTTCAATTCCGGCGTGATGAACCGCTCACCGTTCGCGATGGTCTGCTTGCGGACGTAATGCGCGGGGACTTTGTCGAGGTTCGCGTTCGTCACTTCGATGTAATAGCCGAAGACGGAGTTGAAC
>DATNDF010000522.1 GCA_035607015.1 Candidatus Angelobacter sp.
TAGCTCCGCAAAAGTGCGTTCACTGTAACTTTCCAGAAAAAAACCGCGATCATCGGCGAAGACCTTAGGCTCCAGGATCAAAGCATCGTGCAGTGGTGTTTTTTGAACCTTCATGCGGACGTCAGAACACTCGCTCCTTCAGCATCTGCAGCAAATAAGCACCATACCGATTATTTTTCATCGACGAGGCGGCACGCTCGACCTGCTCGGCGGAAATGTAGCCGAGCCTGTATGCAATCTCTTCCGGACAGGCGACCATCAATCCCTGGCGCGTTTCAATCGTCTGGATGAATAGCGAGGCTTCCAGCATTGCCTCGTGGGTTCCTGTGTCCAACCAAGCCATTCCCCGCCCCATCACCGCCACCTCGAGTTGGCCGCGCTTCAGGTACTCGCGATTAACGTCTGTGATTTCGAGTTCTCCGCGAGCGGAGGGCTTTAATCCTCGGGCGATCTCTACGACCTGCGAATCGTAGAAGTACAGCCCGGTGACCGCGTAACGCGACTTCGGCGCCTTCGGCTTCTCTTCAAGGCTGAGTGCCTTGCCTTGGGAGTCAAACTCGACGACCCCGTATCTTTCCGGGTCCTGTACCGGATAGGCAAAGATGCGGGCACCGCGATCGCACTCAACGGCTGACTGAACGCTCTTCGCAAGGTCATGACCGTAGAAGATGTTGTCTCCAAGCACCAGCGCAGAACAACTGCCGTTCAGGAATTTGTCAGCGATTAGAAACGCCTGCGCAATTCCTTCGGGCCGTGCCTGGGCGATGTAAGAAATTTGCAGACCGAAGGCTGAACCATCCCCGAGAAGATGCTCGAACCTAGGAAGGTCCTGGGGAGTTGAGATCAACAATATGTCGCGAATTCCCGCCAACATGAGCGTCGAAAGCGGGTAATACACCATCGGCTTATCAAAAACCGGTAACAGGCTTTTCGCGACCGCCTGCGTCACCGGATAGAGCCGGGTGCCGGAGCCACCCGCCAGAATGATGCCTTTGTATTTTGAAGACTGCTGGGCAGATTTAGCTGTCATGAAAGTTATTTTGACTATCTAATGAGCCGCCGACATAGAAGCGGTGAAGTTACATCGAATATTGTGTCGCCATCCATTGGCGATAGCTTCCAGTTGTTACATTTTCGATCCATGCTGAGTTTTCCAGATACCACTGCACCGTTTTGCGAATCCCCGTGGCAAACGTCTCGCGCGGACGCCATCCCAGTTCGGTTTCTATTTTGGTTGCGTCCATCGCATAGCGCCGATCATGACCGGGCCGGTCGGTCACGAACTTGATCAGGTTTCGATGGGGCACCGCCGGATCATTGGGTCTAAGTTCGTCAAGCGCCGCGCAAATGGTGTTCACTACGTCGAGATTCTTGATCTCGTTTCGTCCGCCGATGTTGTAAGTCTCTCCAATACGGCCACGTGCCAAAACCGTGCGGATCGCTTCACAGTGGTCGGTCACAAACAACCAGTCGCGCACATTTTGCCCGTCACCATACACCGGAATGGGTTTCCCACGCGTCGCGTTCAGAATGACGAGCGGGATCAGCTTCTCCGGAAACTGAAATGGCCCGTAATTGTTGGAACAGTTCGTTGTCAGGACCGGCAGTCCATAAGTGTGGAAGTAAGCCCGCACGAGATGATCCGAAGCGGCTTTGGATGCCGAGTATGGGCTATTGGGCGCGTACTGCGTCGTTTCGGTAAACGCCGGATCATTCGGGCCTAGCGATCCATAGACTTCGTCGGTGGACACGTGCAAGAAACGAAACGCTGATTTCTCTTCCGGGGACAATCCCGACCAGTAAGCCCGCGACTCTTCCAGCAAACTGAATGTTCCATTCACGTTGGTGCGAACAAAATCGTCCGGCCCATGAATAGAACGGTCAACGTGGCTCTCTGCGGCAAAATGGACAATCGCGCGCGGGCGATGCGTGATCAGTAACTCGGCCATTACGTCGCGATCGCAAATGTCGCCCTGCAAAAACCTGTAACGGGGGTCTGCCGAAATACTCGCAAGGTTGGCAGGGTTCCCCGCATACGTCAGCTTGTCGAGATTAACGACTCCGGAGTTCTCGACGGCAAGCCACTGCAAAATGAAATTCGAGCCGATGAACCCGGCGCCGCCGGTGACCAGAATGGTATCCGTTGGCATCCTGTGCAAAATCGCTCCGCCTGACATTATCGGGCATTTTGCTGGATTTGTCCGCTTTCGACGGTCTGCCGGGGCGCGTCGTTACGTAGAAAGAGTTCGGCCAACGTGCCTACGATCCGAGCGGCCGCCCGTCCGTCCCACAGGTCGGGAATTTTGGACTTACGCGCAGGGGTAAGCTGAAGCCGTATCGCTTGCTGAATACCGCTGCACTTGATTCCACCCAGAATGTTCGTGCCGACCTGGACTGTCACCGGACGTTCGGTGTTATCACGAAGCGTGACGCATGGGACCCCGAGCGCGGTGGTTTCTTCCTGGATTCCGCCTGAATCAGTAACCACCAATCGCGCATTTTTCATTAGGCAGAGAAAGTCCAGATAGCCCTGAGGTGGAATCATTCGAATGCCGCGTCGCTCTGAACTTTCGCCCGGCGAAAAGTACGCCTCAAGGCCAAGCGCCCGAATTTGTTTCTGCGTACGTGGGTGGACCGGGAAAATAATCGGAACAAGAGTCCGTAACTCGCCCAGTCCTTCGAGTATCTCCACGAAGGCGCCTCGTTCGTCCACATTCGCGGCCCGGTGCAGCGTGAGAAGCGCGTAGGACTTTGACTCCAAGCCAAAGCGCTGCAGGACATCCGACGTCTCAGCCCGCTGCTCGCTACTTCGCAAAGAATCGATCATCGTGTTGCCGGCGAATACGATTTTGTGCGGCGGAATTCCTTCCTTTTGCAGATTGCGGATCGCACTCGATTCGGTAACGAACAATAAGTCTGAGATCTGGTCGGTGAGGATCCGATTGATTTCCTCCGGCATGCTGCGGTCGTTCGAGCGCAGGCCGGCCTCGACGTGAACAATGACCGGCCTTCGTGGTGTGATTTTGGCGGCGACCAGAGCGCAGGCCAATGTCGAGTTCACATCTCCCACGACCACCAAAACGTCCGGATCAGTCTCCTGAAAAACCGGCTCGAACCGCTTTATGATCTCCGCGGTCTGCTCGGCGTGCGAACCGGAACCGGCGCCAAGAAACACATCCGGCTTGGGAAGTTCGAGGTCCGCAAAGAAGGCGTCGGACATTTGCGCGTCGTAGTGCTGGCCGGTGTGGACGAGGGTGACAGAGATCTTTTTCGACCACTCCCCGCGAATCGAATTGAACTCGCGGACAGCGTTGATGATTGGCGCCGCCTTCATGAAGTTGGGGCGCGCACCAACGACGATGAGGATCTTCACACAAAAATCATCCCATTGATTTCGGGA